>CAZDAF010000072.1:0-12492 GCA_964503115.1 uncultured bacterium | reverse complement strand
CGGCGATTGAATAAGCTCCGGGACCGCAGCCATAATCGAGTATGCAAAAGCCGGGCTTAATTTCCGCTTCTATCAATGTATTTCTCGGGGGCAGGAAAATATCCCGAATTTTGAAAACAAAAGCCATGCTCTTAAATGCAATTCTATCCATCGGCTTATTCATTGCAGCTTTCTCCTTTGTTTATCTAAATAGGCGATTTCGCGCCGTGGCGCAACCCGCCATGCGTGGATAATAATAAAGGGGGAGACCGACATGGCAGGTGTACTCCAAAAGCATCGGGATTATAATAGCAGGTTCAGTGAAGCTTCAAAATCAAATACCAACTTCCGTATATGGAAAAAAGAGAGAACGCAATGAGTGAAGAAAAACCGACACCGCTCGATTATTTCAAGGCCATATTTCTTTATGTGCCGGACAGTGTCGAACCCGTCTCGTTGATCGGGCGCGCAATAGCCTATTTGATTATTTTTATTTGGGGCTGGACCTTCATTTTTCACTCCGTGGAATCGAATTATGTAGCGTCATCCTTCCTGCACAACGTCAACCTTGTATTTCACGAAGCCGGGCACGTCATATTTTCACCTTTCGGAAGGTTTATCCATGTCCTGGGTGGAACTTTGGGGCAGCTTTTGATCCCGTTTATCGTACTTTGCGCCTTTTTATTGAAGAATCGTGACGCTTTTGGCGCCTCAGTCGGCCTGTGGTGGCTCGGCCAGAACTTCATGGATATAGCTCCCTACGTCAACGACGCTCGCGACCTGAAGCTGCCCCTTTTGGGCGGCGTTACCGGCAGGGACGTTCTGGATTATCACGATTGGGAATATCTTTTGGGGAAACCGGGACTTTTAAGGTACGACCATTTTCTCGGCCATGCGTCTCATTGCCTCGGGATATTTGTGATGCTGACCGCATTTGTCTGGGGAGGTTATATCCTCTATCGTCAGTACGTGAACAGGGGCTCCTTGACCGGTTCTTAAAAACGGTTATATTGAGATTAAACGAGAATGACTCGACTGTGCATTTGAATAATAAAATCATTATCCTTGCTTTTAACTTTAGCCTGGCCTGTGCGTTTCTGTTTGTGGTAGTGCATCCAGACGGTTCGGGAAAGTTCCAAACGTTGGCGGCTTCGGCGGCAGACAACGATCGTCTCGATATTCATCCGACCGATAATGCAAAACAACCGCTATTACCGCCTGATCCAAGCGATTCCGTGAAATATTATAAGCCCTATTATGAGACCGGGAAAATTCCGCAACATAACCCCGTGCCGGAGGATGATCTGGGGTTGGAATGGCAGCTACCCCTGCGGGCGGAAGATACGAGTTACAGAAAAATTCGAGATATCGGCGGAGCTTACTGCCCCACCATGGCGGGCCGCAAGCGAGGCCCGTGGCGATCTCGATATCGGGGTATACACAGGGGGCACGACCTCGGAATCCCGCTCGGAAGGCTGAGAGGAAGAAAAGTACCGGTACATGTCGTGGCCGACGGTATCTACGGCGGGCACAGAACATACACTCGTTCAGACCCGCTTTGCCTGGATTGCAACGCGCTGGTGGTATATCACCCTTCCGTGAAAAACGACGGTAAGGTTTATACCTCTATTTATTGCCATGTGAAACCCGTACCCGACCTTAAGGACGGGCAAAAGGTAAGAGGTGGCGATATAATCGGAATCCTCGCCGATCCGCAAGGCGCATGGATCGCTCACGTACACCTTGAAATATACACCCGACCGGTGTACTCCCCTAAAGACAGCACCAAGAAAAAACTGTGTGAATGCAGAAACAACGCCGAATGCGACCTGATAACGCGTGCAACAAATTCCATACCGAGAGGTTGCGGAATATTCGAAGACGATCTTTACCTAATCGAACCCGTCCTGTTCATAAAAAAGCATCTCAAATAATTATATTTTCGGATCATTCTGAAATTGTAGAACCATTACTTACGCAGATATTCTTTACCGATCATAAGAGCCATTTCCGCTTATTTTCTTATTGGTTGGGTGGACATTGCTTTCAGGTAAGATTCTTCACTTGTTATTATATATATACACTCCTCTTCCGGTTTTCCTGCCCAAATGGCCGGCGCGCACCAGCTTGACCAGAAGCGGGGCGGGGCGGTACTTGTCCCCGAACTCCCGATGAAGGGTCTCGATGCACATCAGTATTACATCCAGCCCGGATGCGTCTGATGCGGCAAGCGGCCCGAGCGGCATGCCCAAACCTTTTTCGCACGACTTATCGATCTCCTCAGCGCTCGCCACCCCTTCCCCCAAAGTGAAAAAAGCCTCATTCATAAGCGGAATATAGAGTCGGTTGATAACAAACGCGGGAAAATCGGCAACCACCACCGTGTCCTTACCGCACTTCTTGAGCAATTCTTGGGTGGTTTTCAACGTTTCTTCCGAAGTGACATGTCCCCGAACTATTTCCACCAGCGGAGTTAGGGCCGCCGGGATGAGGAAGTGAGTACCGATACAGCGCTCCGCTCTGCTTGTGGCCGCCGCGATTTCTGTGATGGACAGGGTCGAGGTGTTGGAGGCGAGGATCGCTTCCTGGCCACATACTTTGTCCAGTTCCACAAACGCCTGTTTTTTAACTTCCATGTCCTCGAATACCGCCTCGACTGCGAAGTCCGCATCAGTGGCCCCGGCTGAAATTCCCACGTGACCCACTACTCTTTCAAACGCGGCTTCTGCGTCGGAATCGCTGAGCTTGCCTTTCTTTGCCTGTCGCGTCAGGAAGCCCCGAATCCGTTCCATACCCTGATCCAGCCGTTCCTGATCGACTTCCACAACGTTAGTCGTAAAGCCCGCTTGTGCAAACACTATCGCGATCTGGGACCCCATGGTACCCAAACCCACCACGGAAATATTTTCAATATTCATTCCTTTTCCCCTTCACGTCACATAACAAATGTTATATAACAATAAAAAACGGCATTTGGCAACTCTTCGATAAAGACATCATAGCTCCCCGCCGATGCTCCAATCGCAAAAGCTCGCTCCTTAAATAGCGTCTATTCATCGGAAAAAGATGAAGCTTAATTGCCTGCCCGTACCGCGGCCGTCCCGGCGGTAGGAATAAAATAGGTCATCATTGCAACAAGTACACATCTCGATCATGTCTATGTTTTCTTTTAAGAAACCCGCCTCGGTCAGAGACATTATAACTGTTTTCTCCAGATTGAGGAAACTGCGATCGCCCTTGCCGGGCATCAATACATCACCCCCGAATTTGTTGTCGAAAACCCGGGCCACTTCCGGTCCGACCTCATAGCAACAACTCATCACATGCGGCCCGACGGCTGCAACCATATCCCTTGGTTTCGATGAGTAAACCTTGCTCATCGCTTCAACCGCCGCTCCGACGATACCTGCCGCCAGTCCTCTCCAACCCGCGTGGATGGCCGCCACCACCCGGTTGACCGGATCGGCCACCAACACCGGCACGCAATCCGCCGTGAGCACTCCCACCGCCAACCCCGGCGTCCGTGTGATTGCGGCATCGGCCTTTTCATTATGCAGGTTTTCCGCCCTATCCGGGTCGCCGTCGCAGGCGACGACTTCCACGCCGTGAACCTGCTTAACGGTAATAACGGCATCCATCCCGAAGGCCGCCTTCAATCGTGCCTTCATACCGGCAAGCGGTTCTCCCGGTCGGCCTGTTCGGCAGGGAAAGGTATGCACCAACCCACCGATTCCCTCCAGAAGATCGGATTTGAAAAACGGAATTCCCCTTAATCCGCCGGACAAGGGATTTAAATCCCTTGTCTTTTTTCCGCCTCTTGTTTTCTCAGGTTTTCGATGCCGCATATCGAAGCGCCTCCACGGCGCGGCGCATATCGTCGGGAAGCGGACTTGTAAAGGTCATTCGCTCGCCCGTCGTCGGATGCTCGACGGCCAACTTATGCGCATGTAACGCCTGTCGCTTTATGTCGATAAGCGCCGCTCTTACGGCCATGTCGGGTATGGTCTTTAGCCGCTTTTTCGTTCCGTAAAGCTTATCCCCCACCACGGGCCGGCCAGCTTCCGACAAATGCACCCTGATCTGGTGAGTACGGCCGGTCAGCAGGTTCAATTCGAGCAAGCTCGCGCCCGGAAATACTTCCAACTCTTTCCATTGAGTTACAGCCAGCCTCCCGTTCGGTGTGGAACCGTGCATTTTGGTACGCCGTACCGGATGCCTGCCAATCGGCTTTTCGATTTTTCCTTCAGGTTCGGGCATTCTGCCGAGTACGATGGCGAGGTAAATTTTCTCTACGGAGCGATCCTGAAATTGTTTTGTAATTGAATTGTGAGCCACGTCATTTTTTGCCATGATTAGCACGCCCGAGGTGTCCTTGTCCAGCCGGTGCACCACTCCGGGGCGGAGCACTCCCCCAATGCCTGAAAGGTCATGGCAATGAAACAGCACCGCGTTGACCAATGTGCCCGTCATGTTGCCGGCGCCGGGATGCACCACCGTACCCGCCGGTTTATCGATAACCAGTATGTCCTTGTCTTCGTAGATTATATCAAGCGGAATATTTTCCGGTTGAGGCGCCGCCGGCCTCGGATCCGGCAAAAAAACTTCTATTCTATCACCCGATCCGACGATATTCCCCGGCTTGACCTCCGCGCCCGACAGCTTTACTCTGCCCTCTTCGATGGCATGCTTTGCCTGAGACCTCGAGGGAAATATTCCCATACCGTGAAGGGCAATGTCCAATCGCCGGGGTTTATAACCCGGCGGAACCTGGCGGGTAACTTTTTTGGGCATTTGAAAAAGAAGCCCTAATGGATTAAACGAGGAAAGCTTCGCCCTACCATATTCGGGACTTGTGTTTCCCGCCCGCTTTGACGAGCACGTTCACAAGGGCCTCGTTAAAAAAATTGGTTTTGGCAAGGAGTTCGGGATCAACACACGAATTGTAATACTCCCTGCCTTCTTCGATGGCATCGTCAAGCACTTCAAACAGGTTATCGTTCTCGATACCTTCCTTGAGCTTTTCGAGATTGTAGACGAGCACATCGCTGGCGATAGCCCTGGCCTTGCGCCGCGCTTTTTCGGGATCAGTGATTAAGTACAACTTGGCTTCCCTCCCTGCAAGCAATCTTTATTAGTTTGCTCTAAAACTCGCTTTTCGTCAAGATTCGATACTTTTTTGCGAGCTTTCGATATATTTGGAGGGCAAACTGAACTCAGAGCCGCCGAATATGTCGCATGATCACCCACCCGGCGGGAGTGGACGGAAACATTTTGTTGAGTTACTCTTTTCCACCAAGCGATTATTGAGTTAATTGCCGAATTAAACGAGATGGGGGTATAGCTATGCAAGGAATCAAGAGGTGGTCTTTTTTGACTGCGTGTTTGATCGTGGCTCTTTTTATTCAGGGTTCCGCAACAATCCAGGTCAAGACCCTGAAACGCATCCACGATCCGGTGGTTATGGAATGCAAGGAATTTGCTCCATTGTTCGGATCGCCGATGAACCGGTTGGCGCTGATGGCCCGGCGTGGAGATTCCTGGGCGCCGATACCCTTCCAGATCGATCAGAAAAAGCCCGATGGCAGTTATGCTTTCGCCATGGGCCCTGGTGCGAGTAATGACCCGGACCCGAATCTCGATGCCAACGATGAGTTGGTGTTTATGGTTAAGGACACCGGTGACCGCGCCGGGGACGGAAAGTGGCCGGAGGGCGCGAAAAAAATCATGGAAATTGAGATCGCTGACCCAAAAAACGGACTGAAGGGATGGCTTTATCTTGCTCGCTTTTCCGGGGTAGCTCCCCGCTCCAAAGAGGACTACATCCGGGTCGAAATCGACGAGGCTAAAAACTACCGCCGGGTGATAAGTTATGAATACGAGATGGGAGGCCCCATGGATCGCATTTTCCCCGATTTGATGAGGGCAAGGAGAAGGCCCGGCGGCGGTGGCATGGGGCTTGATGTGCTTGACCGGCTCAAAATACGCGGAGAAATATTCCTTGTCGGTGGCTTAAAAATACCCTACAAGATGGATGAGATGACCATAGCGAAAGACGTTGGATATATAGACGGCCCTGTCCGTGTCCTGCATTTCGCCCAAGGGTACCTCGAATTTGTTAAACCCTTCAAACTCAAGGGCGAGGGCCACTCGATAATCTCTTACTACGTTAACCATGTAATATGGCCCTTGAAATTGGACATACCTTTCAGCGTAGTCAAGGTTGTTAAAAAAGTTACAACTTACGGCTACCTGGATTTTTGCCCCGCCGTATACGGATCCTATTCCTTCAGCGCAGCCAACCCCTTTAACAAAAATGTTATCTTCGATGGGCGCATGAGCGCAATTGAAAAAACTCTCGACACCAAAACGGAAATCGGCTGGAACGCAGGCTTCGGCCCCCAATGGGCTCTTGTTAACCGCCTGATCTATATACCGAAAGAAGGAACTAAACTGTTCCCCTATTACCTTGATGATGAAACCGTCAATGACCCCCCCGAAGACTGCCCGGGGGTGAGTAGAACAGGCTACAAGATTGTGGGAACTGAAGGTCAGGCCCCCGGAACCGTCGCGTGGCAATATTATTACTACCTGAGCATGCTTAAACCAAAGGAAGTATACCTCATTCTCGACATTCTCGATCATCCGGTTAAGATCAACGTCAAAGCCATTCTCTCACTTAATTAGGAACCCAAGCCAACGCAATAAAGTGAGATCATAATTGATGAACTCGTAAAAACGACAGTGTCATCGACTCGAACAAACCGCATAAAGCTGATCCTGTTTTTATTGCTGATATGCGCCATCACCGTTTTTTCCCACGTTCCCGAGGTAAGAGAAAAATTCAGCATCGAAGCCATTACGTCCCAGATGGATTATCTCGGCGAAATCGCCGACAGATCGTATGGACCGATACTGTTTATCGTTATCGGGGCGTTGATTCTCATCCTGCACATGCCCGAGATCGTAGTGATCATAGTCGGTGGTCTGGTGTACGATTACCGGCAGGCGGTTTTATATACTTCTCTCGGTTGCATATTCGGCAGCACGTGCACTTTCCTGATCGGCCGATTTTTTCTTAGAGATTATTTCGCAGCGAAGCTTGAAGCGAGTTTTCTGAAAAGATTCGTTAAACGACTCGAACAGGACGGCATAGCCACGATGTGTATGCTGCGGATGATACTGTTTCTGACACCGCCTCTTAACTGGCTGATCGGCGCCACGAACATATCGACCCGCGATTATATCATTGGCAACGCCGTCGGCATTGTGCCATGGCTCATCGCCATCAATCTTACGATCAAGGAACTCAAAACCGTCAGCTCGATCGGCGACCTTTTTCAAGTGAGAACATTCGCCGTCATGGGCGCGTTCCTTGCATTGTTCATCGCGGTCCTGGTAATCAGAAAGAAGTTCTTTTCTCCGAAAGAAGAAGTGGCCAACGAGACCGAATCCGGATTGGAGACAAGATAATGTTAACCGACTTCATCCTGGTTCAAGGAACCGGATCCGATCCGGAAAACGTACAAAACATTGGAGAACTGACACATAAAAATGATTAAAACCGATCTTCTAATTATCGGCAGCGGCTTTGCCGGTCTGTTAGCGGCGATTACCGCTCGAGACCAAGGAGTGAAAAATATCGCTATTGTCGACAAGGGATCGGTCGGCAAGTCCAGCCAATCCAAACTGGCGGCGGGCGCCACTATCTACTGTTTGCCGCAGGACGACAAGGACGCCTGGCTCGAGGATTTTGTTCTCGCCCAGAATTATCTGTCCAGGCAGGATATCGTCGCGGATGTAATAGATACTTCATTTTCGAGGCTGGAAAAATTGCGCTTATGGGGTGTCAATTACCGTCGTACTCCATTTGGTTATTTACGTCTGCCGTCCCGGGGATTGAAGCGGGCGAAAATGATGGTTATACCGAAGTGGAAAGACAAAGTCGGCGGCTCGGCGGTCGTCGGCGCACTTCTCAGTCAAGTTAAGCGACGGAAAATCGATTATTACCCCAAGGTTTTGATTACCGATCTGCTGCAAAAAGACGGTCGTGCGGCAGGCGCCGTCGGTGTTCATCGAATGACGGGTGAAACAATCGCCTTCAAGGCTCGCGCCGTGATCCTTGCCGGAGGAGATTGCAGCTTCCGGGGCACTTACGCCTGCTGCGATCACACTACAGGAGACGCTTTCCGTGTGGCGTACGATGCCGGCGTAAGACTTAGCAATATGGAGTTCCTTACTATAAACACCGCATCTCCATACTACGGGTTCGAGGGCACCGGCTTCGCATTCCGATTTGGCGGCCGCTTCCTTAACGCGAAGATGGAAAAATTCATGCGCGAGTATCATCCCGATGGAGACACCGCCGAATGCAATTTTCTCGTCCAGGCGATGGCGGACCAGGTCGTCAAGGGTAACGGCCCACCCTTTTACTTCGATGTGTCGCGGTTTCCGGGCAACTTGATTGTTAAACAGGCATTGGGGCGAATGATCGGTGGCTGGATGCCGGTTAATATGAAAAGGCTCGAAGAGGTGAGGCACGGTTTTTACAAGAAGCCGCAGGAATGGGTACCGGGAGTTCAAACCCTTCGCGGCGGAGCGCGAACGGATATCGATTGTATGACCGACCTGCCCGGATTCTTCGCGGCAGGAATGAGCCAGGCGATTGATCCCGGGTTATTCAACGGCTGGTCGAGCATGCGGGCCATGTGGGCCGGCGAAAGATCGGGCAAGGCGGCAGCGAGATTCATCGAAGACGCCGATGACATAACGCCGGATCAGGATGATATCCGAATTAAACACGAAAGGGCATTAGCGCCGCTTGACCGAAAACCGGACATCATGCCTGACGAAATTTGCGATCGCATGCAGCAAATCCTTTTCCCGTACACGGTATGCATAAGAAGGCGCGAAGATCGGCTCAAGGAAGCTTTGAACAAAATAAATAACATACGCGATAACGACATCCCTGCGATGCACGCGGGCGATCCGCATGAGTTGGTTAAAGTCCACGAAACCGAGAGCATGATATTAACCGCCCGGATGCACCTTGTCGCTTCTTTGGCTCGAACAGAATCAAGGGGAGATCATTTCCGCGAGGATTATCCCGAAACCGACAACGCCAATTGGCTGAAATGGATCGACATCCGCAAAGACGAAAAAGGCGAACTATGTGTCGAGCCGGAACCGGTACCGATTGATAAATATCGCTTCAGACCGGAAAGGACTTAAGACGAGTCAATGATTGATAATATAGACGAGAACAAATGCAATGGCTGCGGCGCCTGCGTGGACGTTTGCCCGATGGACGTATTCCGCATGAACAAAGACGCGAAAAAAACGATAGCTCGATACCCCGACGACTGCATGACTTGTTACAACTGCGAGATCGAGTGCCCGACCGGAGCGATCAGGATAAACCCATACCGCAAGGAACGAGTTCAGGCCTGGCAGTGAAGGACACAATCAATACCCGGAAGAATTTGGGATTTGCAATTTACAATCGAAAATCTAAAATCGGATTGGCCATCTGCCGGGCATTTGCTATCTTGTTCTTTATCGAGAAAGCGGTTTAGATGGAAATGATACGCAGAAAAACTAAAATAGTGTGCACTCTCGGTCCCGCGAGTTCGTCGGAGCGCACTCTCCGCTCGATGATACGCGCGGGGATGGACGTGGCGCGTTTCAATTTCTCCCACGGTACTCATCCCGAACACAAGCGGCGGTTCCGAATGGTTCGCAAACTCGCCGCCAAGGAAGGTAAGCAAGTTGCGGTTATGGCCGACCTGCAAGGCCCCAAGATACGGCTTGGCACTTTCCGTGAGGGGCCCGTCCGCCTTGATAGCGGCGCCGATTTTATGCTCACCACCCGCAATATCATCGGTTCGAAAGAAGGCGCGCATTGCACCTACCGGGCGCTGCCGCAAGATCTGAAACGGGGGGATAAGGTATATCTCAATGACGGTCTGGTCAGGATTGAAGTTAAGCGCGTCTCCGGCAAGGATGTCTTCACCAAGGTACTGGACGGAGGCGAAATAAGCGATCACAAGGGCATCAATTTGCCCGGCGTTACGCTGTCCACCCCCGGAGTAACGAAAAAGGACATTAACGACCTCAAGTTCGCCATCGGTTTTGGCGTTGATATGGTGGCTTTGAGCTTTGTGCGGTCGGCTGCGGACGTTTTGAAGGCAAAAAGGATCATCAAGCGGGCGGGCGGCGATGCGCCGGTTATCGCGAAAATCGAGAAGTGTGAGGCAGTCCGCATACTCGATGAGATAATCGATGCCGCCGACGGAGTGATGGTCGCCCGGGGCGATCTTGGGGTTGAAATGCCTCTTGAAGACGTGCCGGTTCTCCAGAAACGCATCATATCCGCCTGTGGCGCGCATCACAAACCGGTGATAACAGCCACGCAGATGCTCGAGAGCATGATGGGAAATCCAAGGCCGACACGGGCCGAGGTCAGCGACATCGCAAACGCCATTCTCGACGGCACGGATGCCGTCATGCTCAGCGGTGAGACCGCCGTCGGGCGGTACCCGGTCGGGGCGGTAAAAACTATGGCACAGGTCGCTATCGCCACTGAAAAAGCCTTTGACGATATGTGTATCGAAGGGCCTCAAGGCGAAGGAGCGCCGGTCAGCGAATCGGTGGCCCAGGCCGCTTGCTTCCTCGCCGAGTGCCTCGGTGTAAAGGTCATTATCGCCTTTACGGAAAGCGGATACACCGCGCGGTTAATTTCCTCCTTCAGACCGCAATGCACCATACTTGGCGTCACGCCCAGCGCTCAGGTAGCAAGGCGTATGGCTCTTTACCACGGGGTATGTCCGGTAAGGGGCCGGGAAGTGAAAAATATAGATCAAATGATTAAACACGCTGTTGAGCAGGCGATTTCGATGGGATTGTTGAAAAAAAGCGACCTGGCCGTTATCACCGCCGGCGTGCCGCTGGCAGTCACCGGCGCAACAAATCTAATCAAGGTACATTCGGTTGAATGACGAGGAGTTTCTGTTGGAAAATACCTTGTCATTTCACCCTTTGTCCTTCATACTTTATACTGTACACCTTGTATTCTTCATGTTCACAAGTATTTCCACTCAACTTTGCGACGCATTATCTTTTGTGATATAATTTTTGGTTATGGAAATTCCGCTTAAAGGCAGGCTGGCCCAAGTGCCGTTCCCGGCGATATTCGCCAAAATTATTAGAGAAAAACGATCCGGTGTGCTCAGCCTCGGCGACCTGGAAACCAAGAAAGTCCAAAAGCGGATCGGTTTCAAGAGTGGCAACCAGGCTTATGTAGCCGGCGGAACGATCAATGAGACATTGGGTAGGCTTTTGCTTAAGTGGGGCAAGATAGACGAAAAGCAATACAGGAAAATCATCGCCAATCAAAAAACCGACAAAAAGCGTACCGGCGAAGCACTGGTGGCAATGAAAATACTTGACGGGTCTCAATTGGCCGAAGCGCTTCAGTTGCAAACCGAGGAGAAGATTCTCGGCTGTTTCACATGGCCTGATGGAATATATTCATTTATCGAGGCAACTCCGCCCGACGGTAAACAATTACTGTTTTTCGAGATACGGCCTGAAAAGCTCATAGCGGAAGGCATTCGGCGTTACTTTAATCAACAGCGTCTCGATCAGGTACTGAAACGATGGCAGGGCGCCAAGTTTAACCGCAGTGCGAGTTATGCCGAGGTACAGCAGAAGATGGCGCTTGCTCCGCGTGAAGCGCGGGTGGCGCAAACATTTAAGGACGGCTTTGGATTTGCCGAACTGCTTGCCGCGTCTCCGGTGGATGCCATAAATACTCTCCAGGTATTTTTTGCGATGCTGGTTACGGGTATGATCGAGCGGGTCGGCAGCGCCCCGACTTCCCATACGCAGGCGGCGCCTGAGCAGAAGGCCGCTGCCGAACCTGAGCCCGCAAGCCGCGCGGTACCGCCCCAAAAAGCCGCCGCGCCGCAACCGGCGACCGACGAATCAGTTGCGCCTAAAGTGCAAGCTTCGCCGGAACCTGCATCTCCGCCGCCGCAGGAGAAGGCCGCCGAGTCACAGTTTGGAATTGAAGGCGAGGATACTCCCGAAATTACGCAAGAAACCGCCACTACCGGTAAGGCGAAACCGGCCCCTGCGGCGAAAAAAAACGGCGTAAGTAAAGAAAAAGAGAAACAGCGTAAGGCGATTCTCGGAGAAATTGCAAATTATGAAAAGATTATAAAAAGTGGAACGTTTTTCGATCTTTTGAGTGTGGAGCGGGAGGTATCGACATCGGAAATTAAAAAATCCTTTTTTCGGCTTGCCAAGAAGTTTCATCCCGACACAAACCCGGAGTTTTTCCGGGGCGAATTTAGGGAACGCGCTGAAGAGGTCTTTACGCGTATCGGCGAAGCATACAACACTCTCATTGATACCAAGGCACGTGAGGAATACGTGTATGCCCTCGATCATCAGATAAGCCAGGAAGACCTCGATATGGCAAACCGTGCGCTCGAGGCCGAAGGAGTGTTCGTC
>CAZDAF010000071.1:0-12521 GCA_964503115.1 uncultured bacterium | reverse complement strand
GATTCGGCTATCGAGAAAGACTACCCCGCGAACGAAGTGAGCGGTAACCAGGTTTCTTTTTGCCTACTTTTTCTTTTTCTAAAGAAAAAGTAGGGGCGTTTCGGTCTCGTCGGACTGTCGAAAACTCGGCCGATCGATGCAGTTTGCCGAACCTATTGTGCGGGATATTACGCTCCCACGCGGCCATGCTATGTGCGTGGCTGCGTTTCCTATAGTGGGATTGGTCAATTAAGTAAAGATGTCCCCGGAATTCCAATTCCGGGTCGAAAGCCGGCCGCGTTTTGTGACCGTTTGTTTCCAGGAACGCCATCAATGTCTGCGCCCCGACAGTCTCTGCTCCTCGATATGCAAATATTACCTTTATCGCCTTGGGAACCTACCACCGCCGGTTAATGTCATCAACCAATAAGCCCTCGACGTGGCTGCGTGGCGAAGGTGTGTTAAACTGCTTTGGAGGACTTTTGGAGAACTGTTGTTAGCGCAATTCACGAATTGCCTCCGGTAAGGAGACCGATAACGCCCGTGGAAAAGAAGGCATCGATCAAAAGCTCGGACTTGATTCTGGCAGGTGTCGCAATCGCGGCGTTCGTTGCGGCATTGTTTGCGCCGTTTTGGGTCGGAGGTCACAGCATTTACTTTTCGGTAATCGAGGAAGGCTTTCCCGTAGCGGCCAATTACCCTTGGGACATATTCGCCGCCCGGTGCCTTGCAATGGGTCGATTTCCGCTCTGGAACCCTTATGCATCGGGGGGCACGGTTTTTGCCGCCAATCTCCTCGAGAGTTTCTTCTTTTTCCCACGGTGGATATTGTACATGAGTCCTTCCGTATTGCTTAGAGACGTTTATGTTATCGGGCGCTTCTGGCTGGGGGGAATATTTCTTTTTATTTTCCTGCGCCGCATCGGGTTAAAAAATCCCGGCGCACTCGCCTCCGTGCTATGCTTCCTTTCCGCCGGATATTTCACACGCTACTACAACGAAAACTACCTCACCATCGAGCTTATGCTCGGATTGTGGCTACTGGCTGCCGACGGCATTGCCGCACGTCGTACTATTCGCTCGACGCTTCTTTGCAGCCTGGCCGTCGTCGGCATAATCTTCGCCGGCCATCCGCCTGCGTCATTTCATACCCTCATAATGATGGGGCTATGGGTGATATACCGATCGGGCCGGGCTGCGCCTCGAGCGGTAGCGCTGTTTTTATTGGCCGGGATATTGGCAGCGTCGGCGGCCGGTGTACAATTGATTACCTTTGCCGAGTCATGGGCTTTCTCCGCCAATTATCACATTCCAAACCTCGGTCAGGCTCATTATGAATTGCGACATCTTGCCACTATAGCGTTCCCCTGGATTTATGGGAAGATGAGCTTCCTGGACGACTATCATCGACTGCCCCGAGAACTGGGCAGCGCAGGTTACACCGCCACCACCATCAGCTGGCTTCCCTATTACCTGGGTGTTATCCCGCTGCTTCTGTCCGGCGTATGCTTCCTGAAGATAAGGCGGGTATCGTCCGCAGCGCCTTTTTTCGTCGCCTACCTTATCATATCATTAGGGATTGTGTTCGGGCTCGATCCCTTCCGGCATCTTGTCGGCTTGCCTCTGTTAGATCAGATAGGAAACTATAAGCATCTCTTTGCACCCTTAACCTTGTCGGTATCCATAACGGCGGGGATGGGGTTAGATATTCTTCTCCGGGAAAACCGCCGGGATGCGCTTCGCGCGATACTCCCCGGAGTTGCCGCGCTTTGCGTATTGGGATTGTATGCGTCATTCAAGAGTTCGGCGGTGGGGAAATTTCACCTCCTCGCATGGGGCGTTGCGCCCATGGCGGCAGTCTGTTTGTTCTCGATGCTTCCATCTCGCCGTATCAAGCTCGGCGGCATAATCGCCGCATTGGCGCTGACGGCGGCGGTTTATCCATCGGGATACAAATACATGCACCACGCAAATCCCTCAGGAATGAAAGCCCTACCGTTTATTCGGTATTTGAGTGCTCATCCCGAGGGACGTTTTATTTCGCTGTATCCCCCGCTTTTTCCGAACCTGGGAATGTTATGGGGACTTTCCGACGTTCGTGGATCGGATGCCCTTCAGCCTAAATCATACTGGCGCACCCTTATCGAAATTAACGGCGGCGACGAGGTGGGAATGCACGCCTACTTTTTCGCCGACGGTCTGATCGGGCCGAAACCGGAAGAACTCGGGCACCCGAAGCTGAGAGACCTGGGCTTGACTTACGTTGTAAGCCCCGGCGACCTTGGCGGCGTCATAATGGTCCGATATCTCTTCAGGACGGCTGATGTTCTTCTCCCCGGCCCTCGATATTTTCACTGGCTGGTGTGGGAGATCGACGGCGACCGGCGGCCCACGTTGTTCACTCACTCGCCTATTTTCTTGAAGCTGCCGGAAGATATGCCCCAGCTTGCCGGAGATTTGGAGACGGGCGTGGCTTTCAGCCCCAATACTCCACCCAAAACGGACGGAGCTTTTGTGTCCGTAATCGAGAAGTCCGGCGAGCAACGCCGCGTCCTGTATTTCCGGCATATCCGGCATAACGAAAAGCAATGGGCGAAAGTACCGGCGTTGCCGAAAACGCCTCCGGGAGCGGAACGCTACCTGCTGGTGCACCCCGGCGAGGACGCTCGGCACGACTGGGTAGGATGGGGATTCAGAAGCGCCGATGGCGACTACGCAGGATTCAAACCCGCAATAGGTGGGGAAATAACCGTCTACGAAGCACAAAACCCGCCACGGCAGACGATACTTATAAAACACGACAGGTTCGAGATCCTTCCCGATCCCGATGTAGTGATGCGTTTTCCGGACGAGTATGCCGTGGATGTCGGCGGGCGCGATGGAAAGTTAATGCTGAATTTCCTCGCATATCGTCCAGGCTGGCGCGCATGGAAAGGCGGTCGTGAACTCAAAATAAAAACCGACCGAAGCGTTACGCTCGAAAATAAAACCGATAGTATTTTGCTTAAATATCAACCGGTAAGCTTCGCCGTCGGAATTTGGTTGTCCCTGGCTTCGGTGATTTTCGGTATTTTGGCGTATTTACGCGCGCCAAGGCGATAATGCCGTCCTCCCGCGTAAAAGTCTTCTATCTCGGCTAATCATCGCAGATAAGGTCTACAAGGGTTAGGTCGTCCCGGTGGATCGCTTCGTCATCAAGACGGTATCCCAGGCTTTTTTCTATCTTGCGGCTGTGCAATCCTTTAATTTTTTCCAGTTCTTCCGACGAGTAAGCGGCCAACCCCCGGGCGAACTCGACCCCGTCCGGCCCTTCTATCGCTACGGCCTCGCCTCGCTGAAACTTGCCTTTAACCTTGACGATGCCTTTCGGCAAAAGGCTTCTGCCGCGCTCGAGTACCGCCGTCCGGGCGCCTTCGTCTATAACAAGCGTGCCGCGCGGCTTGTGGGCGCAGGCTATCCAATGCTTTCGCTTGGACAATTTTTCCCCGGTAGGCGGAAAAAGCGTCCCGATCGACTCGCCTTCGAGTATGTTCCCGATCACCCCGGGCTCTCTGCCGGAAGCTATGATTGTGGGTACGCCCATCATACCGGCCGTACGCGCCGCTTCGACCTTGGTGATCATGCCTCCGACGCCCAACTCGCTGCCCGGCCCGCCCGCTATGTCCAGCAGGCGCTTGTCTATCTTATCGACGGTCGATATCAACTCGCCGCCTTCCATCAGCCCTTCCACCACGGTCAGGATGACTAACAGGTCGGCGTCCACGAGCGCCGCCACCTGCGCCGAGAGCGAGTCGTTGTCCCCGACCTTTATCTCGTCTACCGCGATGGTGTCGTTCTCGTTTACTATCGGTACTGCGCCCAGTTCGAGCAGGAGGTTCAGTGTGCGGCGCGCGTTGAGGTAGCGCTTGCGGTCTTCGAGGTCGTCATGCGTCAAGAGCACCTGCGCCACCTCCCGGCCTTTCGATCTGAAGACATTTTCATAATGTTGCATCAGGTGCGGCTGGCCGAGCGCGGCCCATGCCTGTTTTTCGGTTATCCGGTTCGGTAATGCGCTTTCGCCGAGCCGCATGGCGCCCGCCGCCATGGCCCCGGAGCTGACAATGACAACTTGCCTGCCGTCCCGTATCAGCGAATCCACCTGCCGCGCCAGAAGCTCGAACACTATCGAGTCCAAAAACCGCCCCTCGCCTTCAACCTCGCGAGTCAGCAAAGCGCTGCCGACCTTCACCACAAGACGACGGACGTCGCCAAGCAACTTCTTTCTGTTCGTACGACCCATCTTTTCCCCTTGCAATGACAATGATACAGACCGGAAGGATTTTTTCCAAGCACCTCGGAATGGGAAAGCAACAGATCCAGTTATATCCTAATCTAATAGAGGAAAAGGTATGCCGACTTTACAATTTATGCCATGGTGCCCGATAGACAAGAAATATAAAGTTGGCGAGATAACGATTATTCCTTTCAACCGCGATGAAAAAATGGAAGATTTGGACGAGTTCTCCTCATGTCAGATAAGGACCATCCTGAAGGTGTATAAAGATCTCGAAGGCCATCCGGTTAAAAAAGTTGCATTGGTAAAATACGGGGATAATGAAATAACCGCCGATATAGATAACGATCAAAGAGAGACTACTCGTGAACTTGTACAGATTGCCTGTTTCTGTGGATTAGCAAATCGTAATTACTTCAAGCGGAGTGGTAAGGAATGTAACTCGGATTGTTTTACGTTTTATATACAAGAATTTAAGGATGATCCAATACGCGCAACCTTTGTAACAAGACAGCGCGTAGGTGTTGCCAAAGATCATCGTAGATCACTGGATGAAACGATCTTTACCATTCCGCTCCACACGAGCGGTATCGGATCTATTAGTCTCGATGAGAAACTTTTAACTGCTTTGATCAAGTTCCGCGATTCGACATCGGAGACCGACTGGTCACGATGGCTTAACGCCATCTCTTGCTTCAACCAGGCCAACACCAATAATTATTCTGTGCTTTATCAAACCGAGTGGGTATTACTCTGTAGTGCATTCGAGCATTTACTTGATGCAAAGTCAAATGCCAAAGATGTTGCCCGAAAATTTTCTGAAATTCTTACTTTTTGCCGCCCTCTTTCTAAAAACGATTGGAAACGAAATTCATCCAAGTTGAAAGAATCAAATGAATCTCTGCGATATGAGTGGATGAGGGAATTTTATAAAATAAGAGGTAACTTTGCACATGGTAAACTGAAAATAAAAAGAGAAATTGCATGGACTCGACTCGAGCATCTTGTCCTTGCAACAATAGCTTTCCCACTTGTTATTCACAAGCTTTTAGCTAAGAAAGATGATTATTATTCTTTAACCGAAGATGACAAATGCCAAATAGAAATTTTCGAGCGGTTAGCAAATGAGAAATTCTTGGAAGACCCTCCGAATCAAGAAGAGGGAGGGGATTCTTGGTGGGAACATTTGATGAAAGAATGCAGTTTTGAAAACATGAGGAATAGGGCAAGCGAAATGTTTGATACCAAAATGAACTCATAATTGGGCACCACACCTTGACCGGAATGAAATGAGGACAAGGTGTGTCACCCTGAATAATTTCGAAAATCGAACCCTTAAGTATCGCGATGGCCTAAGAACACATTATGCCCGCGCAGGAAGTGTTCTTCGGGGAAGCCGACGGCTTTTTTTGCAATAATGTCCTGGTCGAAGGGGTTTTTGTGGAATTGCAGCTTTATCGATTTTATCGGCCCGAGCGCGAAGGGCCATGAAATAGTTTGCGGCGGAACGGGATAATCCGTCCCCTGGATAAGCCTTTCCTTGACCACCGGGGTGGTGAGGAGCCTTTTCAGGTACGGGCCCCGGTAAAGGCTTGTGATGGCGGATGTGTCTCCGTATAAATTATCGAACTCGTTCACCAACCTGACGAAATTCGGGAAATACTCGATTCTATGAAAAAACCCGCTCGTCCCGGCGTGGCCCGCGACGACCTTGAGGCCGACTTCGAGCGGCAGCCGCAAGCGCTCGGGGTCACCGAGAGTTTGATCCGTAACGAATATCGTATGTTCGTATCCGGTATGGCTGGTCAACACCAGCCCGTGCTCTTTCATGCGCATGTAGAACTTCTCGTACCGGATGTCGGAGGGATCGATATTTTGCGAAGGTGGCACCCACTTGACGCACACCGCGCCCGCTTCCGCGCACTTATCGAGCTCGTCCTGCGCATCCGGGCGGGCGGGATGGATGGCGGCTCCGAAAAGAAACACGTCCGGGTGACGCCTGCAAACCTCGATGGTCCAATCGTTGGACACAAACGCCTCGGTGCGCGGGTCGGGATTGCCGTTCGTATCGTATAGTCCTTCCATTGCGAACAGAACCACCTTGTCGGTATACTGCGCTTCTCTCACCTGCCGTGCGAGTCGATCCGCGTAGGCGATGTCGAATTCCTCGTCGCTCGCGTCCGGGCCGACTCCCAGAATACGGCGCAAGAGCTTGAAGCCGAACCCCTTACGCTTGTCGGCGCTTACAAAGCTCTTGTGCTTTTCACGGTCGGTAGCTACCAGATGCGCATGAGCGTCTATACGCAGTCGTTTTTCATCACCCATCTTTGCGACTCCCTTAGGTATAAATGCCAAAGTTTTGATTTGTCAGGTAGGGGTATATGCCGCTCCCCTACGAAATGCCTCTTTAAAGAATCGACTGGGAAAAATCAGTCTCGCTTCTGTGGTTCCCAGCGCTTTTCGGATTCCTGCCAACTCCAATGCCACCCAATTCCTCTGCCTTCCCTGTTTATGTTTATATAGCTGCCGGGTCGCCCGACCGTACCGGAAATCTGAATCGAGCTCCACCTCTTGGGGGCTTTGTTTTCGATGAATACTATAAGAGTCGATCCCACGCACGAGCGATACACTTTTACGTTGCTTGATCCGCCCAATATGCTTAAAAGCTTCATGGAGGTTTCTTCAGGTCCGAATTCCACATAGTACGTCGCGGTTGAGCGGTATTCCTGGATTGTTTTGGCTCCGGCGGGCATTTGCACTCCCCATAACGGGCCTTTGCGCTTTTTGGCCCATACCGTAGTAGTGGATACGGTCACAGTTATAAAAAAAGCAATACACGCCAGGGCGACAAAATAAACGGCTTTCTTTCGGCAAACTTCGTTTTGCGGCATTAAATCACCTCGTTTCGGTATCAAAGATATATTTTACCGTTTTAGCGCCTATCGTCAAATGCACCATGGGACAGCATGGGTGTTATGGAGTTCGAAGCTCGTTGACAAGAACCGCGCCGGTTATGCATACTTTGTGTTGTGAAGTTCGCCTTCGGGCGGGTTGATATGCAGGCGGGTGGAATGGAGATGTCGGTCAAACTTTTCGGTGTGGCGCTGGACGCTCTTGACGACCCCGAGCGGGTAGCGCTCAAGCAGGCCTATATCGAGGCAAGCGCTACGGGCCGGCTCCGCCCCGGCATGCCGCTCGACCCTTATGACGCAATATCGCCGATAATCGCCCAACGCCTGGCCGGTTCGATCGAGCTTTGCGGCAAACTTGACCTGCCGGGTTGGCTGACCCCGAGGCCGCCCGTCGAGGACGCTCACCTTGTCGATTCCGTAAGGTATCGCGAATTTATCGACAATGATGAAATTCGCACATGGGCGGAAGAATGCTCCCGATTTGTCGAGCGTGTCATATTGCCCGATGTGCCGTGCATGATAGCCGTGGATCACGCGATGACCGCGGGGCCGCTTCGAGCGTTGGCGTCTCGGCACGACCCTCGCGAAACTGCCGTTGTAATAATAGACTCCCACTTCGACGCCATACCCGCCGGCCATCGCGCATTATCAAAAAAACATCTCCCGTGCGGAGCCGCCAATTGCGGGAGCTTTCTTGCGGGACTTCTTGATGAGCGTGTGATATTGCCGGAAAACCTGTTCGTGGCGGGCGTTTCCGACTATCCCATCCCCGGCGTCGCAGACGTTTACCGCAAAGCTTACAATTCATTCATCAACCGTGGTGTAACCGTCATCCCAAAAATCGAAGCCGACGGATCGGCGCTTATCGAAAAGCTCGAATACGCGCTGCAACGTAGCGATTGCAGCCGCCTGTATGTAAGCCTCGACGCCGACGCCGGCGCTTGCATGTGTATGAATGCCGTCCGATTTATGGACACCGAAGGGCTCGACGAGGAGACGATTATCGGTCTTGCACGAATGATGAGAGAACTGCTAAACTCGGACAGGTTCGAGATCGCGGGCCTTGATGTAGTGGAAGTGGACGTACATCTTTTGGACCTCGCGGATATAGACGGCGCGCCCGATCGAACGCGGCGGATATGCGCCGATTTCATAACCACATTACTGGGGAAAGATATATGATAAGGCGACGATTTAAACCGGACAAGGAGATGCAAAGACGGATACTAAGCGCCCTGGTGCGCATAGTCGGCCCCGACCGCGCTAGCGACAACCCCGCCGTGCTGTATTCGTATTCAGGTACCGCGATGGTGTTTCCGAAGGCGATGCCGCATTTTGTGGTAAGGCCCAAAACCACGGATGAGGTACGGCGCGTGCTGGCGGTGGCAAGGAGACACATGGCGCCGGTGACACCCGTAGCGAGCGGCTCGCAGGAACCGGGAACTTACCCCTGGTTCGGAGGCATCGTTCTCGACACCATGGCCATGGATCGCATCCATAAAATAGACGAGGCCGGTGGATATGCCGTCATCGAACCTGGAGTCACAATGGGCCGGCTGTCGCGAGCGCTCGAAAAAAAGGGATTGCGATGCACTGTGGGATCGTTCCCGCCCGGGATAAGCGCACTCGGAAATTACCTCATGACGGCGGTCAACTCGCACCGCACCCAGGGGCCGCTCGACGACATCCTCGGCCTCGAAGTCGTGCTGGCCGACGGGACGGTGGTGCATACCGGCAGCAAGGCGTTCGACCACGCGTACCCCTCGGTAAGCTGGCACCTTGCATCAAACAGCTTCCCCAACATAAAGAACCTTTTCATCGACGCCGCCGGCACCCTGGGCGTCGTGACCCGGGGCGCCGTACGAGCGTACAGTCTTGGCGAAGCGCGTACTATGCCGTTGAGCATTTTCGACGATTACCCGACGGCCCTCGAATACATGATCCGGCTGGGACGCGGGAACCTCGTTCAGCATATATGCTCCTGGCATTGGGTGCTGTACACCATCATCGACCACCTTGGCCGCTACGGCCGTGGCGCTCCAGCCGACGTGCTGCTCAAGAAACCGTGGGAGAAGCCGGACGACCGCCCTTATATCGTCGTGGTGCCGTCCATCGCCGGATTCAAGGAAACCGTCCGGGCGGCCGAGCTCACCGCCGAGCGGATAACGCTCGAACTCGGAGGCCGGATGTGGACGGACGAATGTCGCGAAAACTGGCCCGGCGCTTGGAAATTCTTCGCAGACCATTACCGCGATCACAAAGTCACCAACCAGTTCATGGGCGGATACGGCGAAGGATTGGCGATGATGCCCATCGTTATCGCCGACCCCAAGTGCATAGCCGGACTCGAAGAGTGGGGGCTGAAGTTCCTGAGAAAATCGGGCCTGAAACTGGGATTGACATACTATAGCCATGCAGTGGATCAAAGCCGCGCCATTTTCTTGCGAATGACGCCGTTCATCATGCCCGATTCCTCGCCCAAAGAAGTCGAAAGAGCTGTCGTCGCCAGGCGGAAATATCTCGAGCAGGCTTTCAAGCGATACGGCGCCGTACCCGTGCGGCACGATTACGGCCTCAAACCGGGGGAAACGCTCGCCAAAACCGGTGGGCACGGGAAAGCGTTAAAAGCCGTTAAATGGGCCCTTGATCCGCAAAATATCCTCAACCCCGGTATGAGCATATCGATTTACGGCCGCCCGCCTGCCAAGCCTAAAAAGGAGTAATATCCCATGCCGCTGGATCGCGAAGCCGATTATGTATTTTATCTTTACACTTGCAATCGATGCCGAAGTTGCGCGGTTGATCAGTCGCCCGATTTAAGGCCGTTATGTCCTGCATACGCGCATTTCGGCTATTTCACTTACTCCGGCGGCGGGAAGGGTTACGTGGCGCAGGGCCTTCTGGAAGGAAAGGTGAAACCGTCTCAAGAGGTTGCTGTGCCGGCAATGAGCTGCCTTCTGTGCGGAGCTTGCGCGCACATGTGCCCACCGGGTTTCGATACGATGTCTTTCGTCCGCGACCTGCGCGATTATCTGGTCTGCCGCGGCTTTTACATCAACGACAGACACAGGGAGCTTTTAGATGACGCTCGATCCGGCCGGTTATGGGGCAAGGCCGTTGCGATGGATAAGTTGCCCGTATATACCGGCGAGGAGGAATTTCTGGTTTTTCTCGGATGCCGGGAAAAATCTCGCGGAGAGGTTGTCGCCCCTGTGAAGCGTATACTGGACGCCGCAGGAGTGACCTGGGGTGTGCTCGAAGAAGAGCCGTGCTGCGGCGCACCGCTCGAAGACCTGGGTGACATTGCCGCCTTTGAGGAACTTGCCGCGAAAAATATCGAGCTTCTCAACGCATCCGGCGCCGAGCGTATCCTGGCGCTTTGCCCCCATTGCGCGGCGACCATGGCAAACGATTACATGAATGTGGATGATCTCGAGGCGGAAATCGTGACTTTGCCCCGCCTGCTGGACGAGCTTTTGGAAGAAAACCGCATAGATTTCTCGACCGGCGAGCAAATGGCGGTGACTTACCACGATCCTTGCCGCCTGGGCAGATTCCTCGAAGAGGTCGACGAGCCACGGCGAGTGCTTGACGCGATGGGAGGGGTGGAGCTTGTGGAAATGGAACGCTCCGGCGAGAGCGCCTGGTGCTGCGGCTCGGGCGCATGGGCGGCGGAAATCGTGCCGGAGCTGGGGAAATTCACGGTAAAGGAGAGATTGGCCGAAGCGCGTTCCACCGGGGCAGATTGTATACTCACTGCGTGCTCCTATTGCACCGGGTTTCTAAAAAAATCTTCGAGGGGCAAACAGAAGGTTATCCACCTTGCCGAATTTGCGGCGCAAAAAATAAAGCCTTAAATCCGCAATTCAAGCGGGAAAGGGGAATGAGATGTCGGAGGAACTATTCAAAAGAATGGAGAAATTCTACAACTCCAGCGAGCTGGCCCAAAGAGTCACCAAGCCGCTTAAAGAAGGCGCGGTCGCCGAGGTACAGTTCGACGATGATCCGGAATCGTATATGATGATCAAGGAAAAGGGCCGTAGCGTTTTTCGCAAGGGAAAACCTAAAAAGCCGCAAATATACTTGAAATTCACCGAGGGAGCCGTCGATTACCTGCTCGAGGTGAAAGGCTCGGACAAGAAAGCCACCGAGGAATACGTTTCCCGTTTCAGCGAATGCATCCTTGACCCCACGGACGAGCGACGCGTTGTGTTCAAGCTTTGCGCCAACGTCCTGACCGGCGCGCGTATGGGATACTTCGGAATGATGCTCCAGGGAGGGAGAAAGGCTATCGAACTCGTCAGCCGGCTCGGGATAAAAATCCCGAAGCGTTTTTTGAAGAGCAAATGATCCGTTGGGCGCGCGTTCCGGCATTGTTGGCGATAATTTTATCCCAGATTTTGCGTTTGACATTCGGACAAGGATCATTTGTACTAGCCACTATTTAACCTGACACATGAGCCTCCTCATTAATGTCAGGTTAAATAGTGGCTAGTTCAGATAATCCAAAGCTCCCTTTTATTTATCCTCCTTTTCTTCATCATTATGAATATATTTTTCAAGTCTTTCTTCCTCACTATTCTTGCTCGGTAAATTGATAAGTTTTCTCATACTGCTTCCTATTTCACGGTATTTATTTATTCTGAAATTTATACTATACCTCAAATAACGAACCCCAACAATCATTCCAATTATTAGCAATAAAAAAGGTATAATGACATAACCGTGCATAGATGTAAAAAGAGCAAGTATGGCTATTACACCTAAGAATATACTTATTATGTCATGTTTATAAATCACGGCATTTCTACTCTGATAGTGGAAAATATGCTTCAAATGTTCCTGTAGCTGAAGGAAGGGGTGAAAGACCTGGCCCACACGAAATTCCACTCCAATCAGTGCCAGAAAAATAGCTTCCACTAACATAACCATAACCACCTTGAAGTGCAGAGGTAGGCCCTGCCCAAGATGCATATGGATCTTCGCTATATGCAATGACTCCTTCGAAAGATGCGCCAAATGAAAGTCCTTCTGAGGGCCCCGCGAAGGAATATTCCTCGCATTCCCATTTTGCTATAAAACATTGCTTATTATAACCTGTTGAAAATCCGCCAATTTTCGGGACCGTGATTGTTCCCTGAATTACATAGCCAACACTAATTTTGGGTATTGTTTCAAGAGCATATTCAATTGCTTCATTCGTTGATCTCATCTGCTGATATTGGAGTTCTGGATTAAGAATTAAAGCATCCCATTGCAAACCACTTTCGTCTATGAAGATCATGGGATTATTTGAAGCGTAAAGATAACTTGATTTAAGGTTCTTTTGAATTAAGGCGGGTGATAATTTAAAGAAA
>CAZDAF010000070.1:0-12589 GCA_964503115.1 uncultured bacterium | reverse complement strand
AATTAACATTAGTTGTGTATGACGGAGCAACGATCCGAGAAAAAATTCATGGAGGACGGTTATGGTTTATATCCCGGGATTTCTGGTTAACAAGGTATATGAGCGGGGAAGTCTGAGAAACGTCGAGGACGGGTTCGAGTTTTGTTTCGCCAACCGAATGACGCCGTTGCAAATCAGTGGAATGCGGGATATGCAACTGGACGTCGACGGTGTTCGTTATCCTCTCGAAAAGTTAAGGCTGATGCTCAGCGGTCGTCCTATAAGCTTGAGCGATGGTGCGATGCGGGAAGTGTTGACTTTCGGCAAGGACTCGAAGCTGGTTATACAGGCCTTGGGGGAAAAGCTTTCGGATGGGAAACACGTCATTAAAATAAGCTTCATCACAAACGAATACGGCGGCGCCACTCTAAAGGTCAGCGATGTGATCGGCGACGTTCAAACTCCCTCCCTCTGGTCACGCATCAAAAATCGGATAACGGGCGGCGAAAAGAAGCGAGCGGGGCCTTTAGCTTTCGAGGGTGAAATCGGGGGCGTACCGCTTGATCCCGATTTCTCACGGCTCGAAGCTGCGCTTAGGCGTGAGGAAGCTGATCGTGTTCCACTTTTCGAGGCCGAAATTGCCATACCCATTCAGGAATGGTTCCTTGGTCGGGAGATCGGCAGCGCCGAAGACGAAATCGAGTTTTATGTTCGCGCCGGGTACGATTTCGTGCCGGTTCTGCCGCCTTTTTTCACGCCACGGCTGATGCGAACCGCATCCGATGAGGATGGTACCCTTAGCGAAAGCGATCACGAGCGCGCATGGCTTACCGAAAGCGAGGGCATAATCAAGACTGTAAAGGACGTCGAGGAATTTCCCTGGCCGAAGGCCGAGGAGGTAGATTTCTCATCGTTTTACGAAATAGCCGAACTCTTGCCTCCCAAAATGAAGATAATGGGCATGCTGTCGCCCGCGGCGGTATTTGGGAACACCTCCCAGGCGATGGGTCTGGAGAATTTTTGCATTGCCCTGTACGAAAATCCCGCCGTGATCGAAACGCTGTTCGAGATAATAGGCTCGACGTATGTGCAAATTGTAGAAAGGCTTGTGCAGGTACCTCGACTGGGAATGGTGTTTATGTCCGATGACCTTGCGTACACCGAGGGTCTCCTGGTTTCACCCCAGGTATATCGCAAGTACGTGTTTCCGTGGTATAAAAAATTCGGGGAGATAATCAATAATGCCGGTCTGCCATTCGTTTTTCATTCCGACGGCAGGCTTATTGATGTCCTGGACGACCTGGCCGATTGCGGTATCGCCGGCATCCATCCCATCGAGCCTCTGGCCATGGATATAGTCGAGGTCAAGAAACGCTACGGCGATAGATTTTGCATCTTCGGCAATATTGATCTCGAACACACCCTGACCCGTGGTTCGGTCGAGGACGTGGAAGAAATGGTAAAAAAGAGGATAAAGGAACTTGCTCCCGGCGGCGGTTACGGGCTGGCGGCCTCAAACTCCGTCCCCGACTATGTAAAACCGCAAAACTATAAGGCGATGGTCGAGGCTGCGAAAAAATACGGGAAATACCCGATAAGTATTTAATCGTTACCCAAACAAGGAGAGAAATCATGGCAAGCGAAGCGGCGGAGACAATCAACCACGATATCGACAACGATGTCGGTCGGTACGAACGCATCGCTCGAATGCGGAATAAATACCAGACGGGTCCGGCATATATATCCATAGAGCGGGCCAAATACTACACCGAAAGCTGGATAGAGACCGAGGGCAAGGGGATTGCCCTCTCCGTAAGAGTCGCCCTCGCAATGAAAAACGTTTATGAAAAGATGACGCACTACCTCGATCCGGACGACCGAATTGCGGGGTATTGGTGTGAATATTTCCTTGGGATACCGATCGATATCGAACGTGGGGTGTTCAACGGGGTTCTGGCGGCGGAGTTGAGTAAAAAATCGATGTTTTATTTCCGCATGCGGACGATGGCGAAAGCCTTAACGTACATACTGCGAAAAGGCAAGCTCGGAGAGTTTATAAAGAACCGGAAGAGTTCCCGCTCCGCCGGCGCGCAGCCGCTCAACATGAACCTTAAAACCATGTCCGAACGCAAAATAAATCCCTATCAGATCAAAGAGGAAGATAAAAAGTATATCCTTGGTCGTCTCCTTCCCTTCTGGAAAGGTAAAACCGTCGTTGACCGCATTGAACAGGAGATGCTCAAGACCGGTCTCTATTCGAAGGACATGTACGACTTCGTACTGGCGGTACCGGGCAACACGTCGCGCCAGGTGTTGATGCTTTCTACCTGCGCGACAATAGCGGCATATCTGGCGCACGTCATCCTCGATTACGACGAGGTGCTTCAAAAAGGACTCGTCAAAATGAAAGACGAAGTGCTCGAAAAACTCGAAGGTGACGACACTCTTAAAAAAGATGAGAGGGATTTTCTCGAAGCGCTCACGATAGCGCTCGACGGGGCGATGATATATGCCCGAAGGCTCGCCGATCGGATCGAGAGGGAGATTGAGACCGAAAAAGATAGTGCAAGAAAAGAAGTCCTAAAACGTATGCTGGCCACGTGCCAAAAGGTCCCGTTCGAGCCGGCGGAAACTTTCGAGGAAGCGGTGCAATCGATGTGGACGACCAAAACCGTCGTCGAGATTGCGCACCCGGTATACCTCAATTGCTTCGGTCGCCTCGACCAGAACCTGTATCCGTATTACAAACGGGATATTGACCGGGGCGAGATCACCCCGGACGACGCGCGCGAACTGCTCGAAGAGCTTCTGCTTAAAATCATGTCCCAGAACATCAGGCCGGAGTCGAACATCCTCGGTAACTTCTATCATCGTTACCTAGGCAGCTCACCGGTGACACTCGGCGGAGTGACGCCCGAGGGCGATGACGCTACGAATGAGCTTACATATCTTTTCGTCGAGGCTGCGCATAATTCGAAAGCTATCACAAACGTTTCGGTGAGAATAAATCGGAAAACACCCGACGATCTGCTTTTGAAAGTCGCCGAATGCCTGCGGGAGGGAACGTCCAGTTATTCTTTGTTCAACGACGAGATCAACATCGAGGCGATGCGCAGAAGAGGCTTTTCGGAACCGGATGCGAGGGATTATGCGGTTATGGGTTGCGTCGAGACCACATGTCCGGCCAAAACCGGAGCTATGAGCGCAAACGCGCTGCAACTCAGCCGGCTGCTCGATATTACGCTCAGAAACGGCGACTCGAGAATCCTGGCGGGAACCATTCAGGGAGATGGACTGAAAACGGGCGATCCCGACTCGTTCGATACTTTCGATCAATTCCTCGATGCGTTGATGCGTCAGTCGCAATACTTCGTTAAAAAGATCGTGGACGGATCGAACTTGCGAGACAGGCTCTATGCCGAGCAACTTCCCTCGCCTTGTATATCAGCATTTATCGACGGATGTCTCGAAAATAAAAAAGACATAACCGCCGGAGGCGCCAGGTATGAGCTATCCGGAATTTCATTCATCAACTCGATAGCCAATCTCGTCGATTCGTTGTATGTAATCAAAAAACTGATCTTCGAGGAGAAAAAATACACATTTAAGGAAATGATCGAGGCGGTTGACAATAACTTCGAAGGCTTTGAAAGCATCCGGCGGGAGATAGAAAACCTCAAGGGCAAGTGGGGTAACGGCGATCCCGAAACGGACGACCTCGCTCATAACGTAATGAAGAGAATGTTCGAGGAAACTTACAAGTACGAGAGTTACAAAGGCGGGCCTTTTGTGGCTTACGTGATAAGCATGATCACTCACACCGTCGACGGCAGACTGTCGATAGCGAGCCCGGACGGCCGAGGCGCTGCGACGCCTTATGCCGCAAGCTGCAACCCCTATAACGTCGAGCGATGCGGGGTGACCGCAGCCTTGCGTTCGGTGGCCGCGTTGCCTTTCGAAGACGTTATGGGCTGCGCTGTTAATGTCAAGTTTCATCCCAGTGGAATCGGAGACAACAAGCAGGCGCGAGCCAAGTGGGTGTCTCTTGTAAGAACCTACTTCGAGCTGGGCGGATCGCAGATTCAGCCGACCGTGGCCGGCATGCAAATGTTGAAAGCGGCCCAAAAGGAGCCGGACAAATACCGCGACCTTATAGTCAAGGTCGGGGGATATAGTACTTATTTCGTGGAGCTGGGCCGCGAGATACAGAATGAGGTCATCGCCCGAACCGAGCATTGCTGAAGATTGTGTGTCTATGTCCGGATTTATCTTCGACATACAAAACTATGCGATTTACGACGGGCCGGGGATTCGCACCTGCGTTTATTTCAAAGGCTGCCCGTTGCGATGCTGGTGGTGTCATAACCCGGAGTCGCATAAATTGAAGCCCGAGATGGGATATTGGGAAGATAGATGCGTTCTGTGCGGCGCCTGCGTCGATGCTTGTCCGAACGATGCATTGGTGCTCGAAACCGACCGGGTAAGCCGAAATCGCGATCTGTGTACGGTATGCGAAACCTGTGCCCGGGTTTGTCCGAATGAAGCGATGGAAAAAATCGGCTACGAAATCACCACCGACGAAATCACCGAAAAAGTGATACGCGACAAGGTCTTCTATGAGACTTCGGGAGGAGGCGTTACCATTACAGGCGGCGAACCCACGTTCCAGAAGGAATTTCTATTCAAAGTACTCGAATCGCTGAGAGACGCCGGAATCCACACCGCTATCGAGACCTGCGGATATTTCTCGGAGGATTTGATCGGGCCGCTTGTTGAAAAGGTGGATATTTTTCTGTACGACCTGAAACACATTGATGCGAGTAAACACCGCGAAGCCACCGGAGCGGGCAACGAGAAGATATTGAATAATTTCGCTAAAATACTTACCGAAGTCGGAACCGAAAGGATCATCCCACGGATCCCGTTGATACCCGGATTCAATACCGACTCAGCATCGATTTCAGACATAATTTCATATCTGAAGAGTGTGAAATACGATGGATCGGTTCATTTGTTACCCTATCACACATGGGCCAGGGGAAAGTATAAGAAGATCGGCCGGGGTGATTCTTTTCGGGATCCGGGTAAAATCACCGAAGAGAAACTTGAGAAAATCAACCGCGTGTTTTCGGAAGCCGGATTTATGCCGCTTCAACATGGATAAAATCTTAAAATGAAGGAGTGAACGAACGTGAAAATTCTTATTACGGGTGCAGACGGACTTTTGGGAAGCAACATTGTCCGGGAGCTTATCGAGCGAAACTTTTCGGTGCGGGTTCTTATTCAACCCGGAAGCCCGTCCAAAACCCTGGACGACCTGTCGCTGGAGAAGATCGATTGCGATCTTTTGGGTGATAAGGAAGTTCTCGCGGAGTCGATTAGTGGATGCGATGCGGTATTCCACTGCGCCGCAATCACCGATCATTGGGCCGATCCGGATGTGACCTGGAAAGTGAACCTGGAAGGCACAAGGAAAGTGCTTGACGCCTGTGTCAAGGCAAAGATTAAAAAACTGATTTTCGTCGGCTCGGCAAGCTCGTTCCAGTTCGGCGCTGCCGAGAATCCGGGAGATGAAAACGGTTCCTTTCCACCCCAGTATGCAGGCGTCGCCTATATGGAGTCGAAGCATAGGGCAATGGGACTCGTCAAAGAGTATGTAAGTGAATTCGGTCTGGACGCAGTAATCGTAGCGCCCACTTTCATGTTCGGGCCTTATGATTCGAGGCCCAGTTCCGGGGAATTGATTCGGCAGTTTATTAACAGGGGCATGAAATTCACTTCACCGGGAGGCAGGAATTTCGTTCATGTGCGGGATGTGGCCAAGGCCGCGGTCAATGCACTCGAAAAAGGAAAGAGCGGGGAATGTTACATACTGGGCGGCGAAAACCTTACCTACCTGGATTTCTTCAGCAAAGTCGCCAAACTTGCGGGGATAAGTCCCCCTCGAATAGTGTTACCGGGGCCGTTGATACTTCTCGGCGGAACCGCCGGATCGCTTATTGGGAAAATTACGGGCAAAACAGCAATGATCAATTACAGAATTGCCAGGTTTTCGTTACTTAGCACTTTTTACAGCCCGGCCAAAGCGATCAGGGAACTGGACATGCCGCAGACACCTATCGAGAGGGCTATCGAGGAATCGATTCAATGCCTTAAAGAACATGGGCGTATTTAGTAAGGCGGGTTGGATGAATTATTTCGAGGGCAAGGTCGCATTGATCACCGGCGCAAGCAGGGGGGTGGGGTTTGCGACTGCGCGGGAGCTTGTGAAAAGAGGCGCCAAGGTTGTAATTACCGCTCGAGGTGAGAAGCGCCTCACAGACTCGAAAGAAAAGCTCGTCGAAATGGGTGGAGAAGTTGTTTCGGTGGTCGGAGATGTGGGCGTTTGGGAAGATGCGCAAATGATGGTTCGAGCCGCTATCGACCATTTCGGCAGGCTGGACATCCTGGTCAATAACGCCGGTCTGTCCATGCGCGGCAAGTTTGCGGAACTTTCATCCGATGTTTGCGCACAGGTTACGCAGACGAACTTAATGGGATGCATGTATTTATCGAAAGCCGCCATTGATCACATTATCGAGTCAAAGGGTAACATCGTGTTCATATCGAGCATTGCCGGGTTGTTCGGTCTTCCCGGCGCCTCTATTTATTGCTCTACCAAAAAAGCTCTGACGGGTCTTGCCGAGTCGATGCGCATCGAGCTGATCCCGGAAGGGGTACACATCGGTGTCGTCTACCTCGGCTTCACCGAGCACGATCCTGAAAAACGGATAATCTCCGCAGACGGCGCTTTGGTGCCGCCGGACAGGCCGGCGCATCATACGCAGACTTATGCGGCCGATCTAATAGTCAAGATGATCGAAAAGCGAAAAAGGCAGTTGATAATGACTCCCGCCGGCAAGATAGGATGGTTGATGTACCGCTTATCGCCGACAATTGTGGAGAAGGCGGTTTTATGGGCACAGTCGAGTCAGTGGGGCATTTTTAAACGTTTTTCGTGAGAGGTGTATGGTTGATAATAACTGTTATGAAAAAAGAAAGGAATAAAGAATGGGATTTGTGAAAACAAAGGAAGAAATGGAAAAGTATTTCAGCCTTGGGGACAGGAAGTTTATCGGTGCCAAGATGATGGGGGTGATGTTTCAGGGCAGTGCGGAAATATCAAAACGATTGTTGCCGCCGCCGCTGGAGATTGCCGACGCGCCAAACGGGATGATTTTCATCGCCGAATATCCCGAAACAAACCTGGGGCCGGGCTATCGCGAAGCCGCAATTTATCTGAGGTGCCAATATAAAGGTGAGATCGGTAGCTATTGTCTGTCTATGCCGATAACCCGGGAAGGGAGAATGCACAACGGCCGGAACGTCTTCGGCCTGCCCAAAAAGCTGGCCGACGACATCCAAGTGCACAGAGACGGTGACAAAGCGCACGGATGGGTCGAGAGAAAAGGGATAAGGATCATCGACATAAAAATCGAACTTACCGCGTCGTTGCCGCAGCTTCCTCCGCTTGGCCCAAGCTTTACCTTCAAGGCGTCGCCGAAAATCGACCTGACTCCGGGCTTCGACGGCCCGGTTCTGCTCTGTGCGCAGAAAACTGAAATCAACATGAAAACATGTGAAATCGGGCAGGCGGAGGTCACGATGCAGGAATCCGTCGAGGATCCCTGGCATGAAATCGAAATCGAAAAAGTGCTCATCGCTTATTACATGATCACGGACAACGTGATGCAACCCGGCAAGGTCATCGCAGAAGTCGATCCCGAGCCGTTCATTCCTCATTATTACAAAATGACGGATTTTTATCACGGATGATTTACGGAGGACAAATCCATGATTGACTTCGAGCCTACCGAAACACAGCGACATATAGTCGAAACCGCGCGGGAGTTCGGCAAAGAGGTGGTACAACCTGCAGAGGTCGAGCTGGATCAAATTGCAGACCCGGAGGAAGTCTTCAAAAGCGATCTTTTCTGGAAAGTATTGGCACAAGCGTATGAGCTTGGCTTTCATAAGATGGCCATTCCGGAACAATATGGCGGCCTGGGTCTGGACCCCCAGACCACCGGCATGGTGTGGGGGAGTTCGGGCGTTGGGGAGCGGGGTTTGCGGCAGGTATGGTGGCCATCGGGGTGGTACCGCAACTTATCATTTTTCTCGCACCGGAAAATAAGGAGCTTGTCGACAGATACGTCATACCTTATTGCGAGGATACGAAGGCGAACCTTGTCACTGCCTGGTGCAGCAGTGAGCCGGAGGTCGGATCGGACGGGAAGAATTATTACGATCCGAAGGTCAGACATCATACCTCGGCTACCAAAAAAGACGGCAAGTACGTTATCAACGGCACCAAATCCGATTTCGCCTCGAACGGCGGCATAGCCCACGTGTATATCGTCTTCGCCTGCCTGGATCCATCGTTGGGTCTTCGCGGCTCCGGCACGTTTGTAGTACCCGGAGACACGCCCGGCCTGACCCGTGGCAGATCGCTCGATAAAATAGGACTCCGAACTCTCAGCCAGTCCTCATTATTTTTCGATGACGTCGAGATACCCGAGAACTACATGATATTTCCTCCCGGAGAGATGTACCCCATGCTGCACAACTCCATCATTACGGTAGGCAACCTCGGAGTCGGATATATTGCCGTCGGCCTGATGCGAGCCGCTTACGAGGAAGCTCTCGCGCACGCCAAACAACGAGTGCAGTGGGGCAAGCCGATTGTAGAGCACCAGATGATAGCCGAAAAACTGCTCAGGGCCTTCCAGGCTATAGAAACCGCCAGGGCGTTTTTATGGAAAGGGAGTTGGTTTTCAAAAAACGATTTCCCCGGCGATCTGAAAACTTCTCTGGCAGCCAAGATATATGCAACCGATCAGGCCGTTGTGCACACTGCGGAAATGATGCAAATATTCGGCGGGTACGGCATATCCAAGGAGTATCCCATGGAGAAGTATTCCCGGGACGCCAACCTGCTCAAAATAATGGACGGCACCAATGAAACCCTCATAACAAAGGCCGCATCGCTGCTATGACGATTTGCGAGTGCTTGTCCGAGCACGTAGGATTGAGTGGCTAATTAAAGAGAGGTCGGAGCAACAAGATTCCGGAAATCAGAAGTATCGTAAATACAAGGCTACGGAAGGGCTTCTGGGGAATGCGTTCGTGGAGAACGATTCCCAGCACGGTACCTGTGGCCATAACGGGCAATGCCAGTCCCATAAGTGGAACCATATCCGCGTTCCAGACCCGGGTTGCGGTATAAGTAATGCAAAGCACAATGTTCAGCACTGTCCATATCAGCGATAGTGTGGCCCTAAATGCCGATTTGTCCTCGATCATACGCGCCGCGTAAATCACCAGGAAGGGGCCGCCCGATGCGAGCGCACCTTGGATGAAGCCGCCGATCAGATTTAAAAAATGATAGTAAAAAAGCGGCGCCCGGCGCTTGAGCGTGAAACCGTTCAGATTCCAGACGGCCACCATGATAACGAAGATACCCAACCCGATCTTGAGCTGTTCCGACGGCAAAAAGCGGTAGGCCGCGTACCCGAAGGGCAGTCCGGCCAGCGAGAGAAACACTATGGATTTGGCATGACCGGGTTGAATGTGCCTTCTCTCGGACGCGGTAAACCACATAGTTTGAACGAGGTTTACCACCACCAATGCCGGGATCAACGTCTTTACGGGAAAGAAATAGACAAGTACGGGCAGGGCGAGAACAATCCCCCCGAAACCCGTTATCCCCTGAACAAGGTGGGATAACAAAAGAATCAGACAATATACGGTGTAACCTGTAATCTCCATATCAAATCTCGCAATAACTCCCCACGGGGGGAAATGATACTTAAACAATCGAATTGAGGCAAGGAATCGAAATAAGGGGTTCTACTTTCGTAAAAGAAAAAATTACTGTTGACACTTATGTCGGTAACCGAATATAATTTCGACAACGCCTTATCTACGAACTTGCCGATTGGCGTTGTGTTTATTGCGGCCGGCGTTTTTTCGGTTGAAACTATCTTGAGTTGAAAGGAGCAATGAAATGCCGCAAGTTGGGGTCAGGTTCGAGAGTGCGGATCCGGGGCTGGTGGGGTGCGATATATCGGGGGAGAGTGGAGAGTGGCGCCGGCTTTGTATAATAAGCACGTCGGTGCGAGCCGAGAAGAAGGATGTCGATTGGAAATGGTCCGAGCCCGAGCGGACGGCGGAGGACGCGATTCGTTGCGAAGGACACAGCGACGGATTCCAATTGGATCTTGCGCTCGCAAACCGGGATAACTTGATAGGCATAGACCTCGCCCTTCGGGCCGAAAGCCCGCAAACCTTTAATTATTGTTTGTTGCATCTGGACTTTATTCCCGACGGTGCGGAGGTTGCTCCTTCGGAGCGACTTGACGATTGCCACGTACCACATCTGATACGCGAGCCGGGTTTGGTTGTGGCCGATATGGTTTTTCGCTCTCCTGCGATTGTGGTAAGGCGCTTCGATATGGCGATGGCGCTTTTACCGAATCTGGATCGCTTTCGCGAATCGAGACCCCCTACCTGGGTGATGGACTTCGACCGAAACGGGCCACGCCATACGCCACGGCTCGGCCTCGGCTTTATGAACTACCGTCCCCATCGCCACGTTTACTTCATGAGCCTGCCCGATGAGGACATCGACATCCCCGACGAAGGCCTTACATTGTCCGGCCATCTGATCGTCTCCGCCGATGCGGATCGGAATTTCGGACGACGGGTTCAGCACTTTTTGTGGGAGCGCTACGGCATTCCCAATTACCGGGCTGTGAAACCGCAAGTACTGACTCTTGACGAGCAGGCCAGGGAGGCTGCGGACCGGTTATATAACCGTGAAGATTTTTATCATGAATTCGAATATAAAGGCGCTACCAGGGCCGGGCTGACCGCCTTTACGGCCACGACCGAGAAGCCGATCAAACCGAAAAAGGCATGGCTGACGCCGCTTGTTTCTCACTTCAACGGCTTAGGCATGCACTTTTTATTGGCGGTGCTTAATCGAGCGAACAGTACCGAAAGTTCGGAAGAGCGAACGCGCAAAATCATTCATAAACGCGGCATACCGTTACTTGCTCAAAGCTGGTTCCAGTCGTGGTTCAATTGCCTTAGGACTGCGTATAGCAGCCGAGTTCTGGCCGATAAGTGGGGGGATGACAGGCTCAGGGAGCAGTCAAACTTCATCAAGGACCTGGCGCTTGGCGCGCCCGTCGAGGACGGGATATTTTCGGCGGTATGCTTCTATCCCGAGGGTAAGGTCTGGTGGAAACGCGGCACCTTGACGTTTATGGCCATCGAGGATTATCACACGCCGGATCAGGCAAGCACCGGATATATTATGCTCAGATGGTATCGGGACATCGATTCCGAGCCCGCCCTGTTGGACATGGCCCGAGGTCTTGGCCGCTTTTTCCTGAAACATCAGCTTCCATCCGGCGCGGTTCCCGCATGGATCAAGGGCCGCACTCACCGGCACATGTCCAGGTTATTGGAATCCGCTTCGACGGCGGGGCCTATGATGTTCATGGCTATGCTGGCGTCGGTGGACGGGGATGAAGCGGCGCTCGAGGCGGCGCGTAAAATGGCGAAGTTTATAGAGCGTGAAGTAATTCCCGAGCATAAATGGTTTGATTACGAAACTTTTTATTCATGCTCGAGGCAGCCAAAGGAACCCCGCGATCCGCGTACCGGAATCTTCCCGGTAAATACCATGAGCATGCGCTGGGCGGTGGAAGGGGCGCGGCTGTTGTTCGAAATAACCGGCGAGGAGCAGTATCGCGAGTTGCTTCTTAAATGCCTTGACGATTTGCTCTGGCACCATCAGGTATGGGATGCTCCCGTGCATTCCATCAATACATTCGGCGGTTTCAGTTGCATGAACACTGATGCGGAATGGAACGACGCCCGGCAGGGCATTTTCGCGCCGGTGCTGATGGACAGCTATCTCATAACCGGCGACCCTCACCTCTTCCAACGCGGTGTATCCGCCGTCCGCTCATGCTATACCACGATGTTGCACCCCGCTTTCAAAGAAGTGGCGCCCGGGAATATGGTTCATTACCGTGAATCCGACAGGGGCGCGATATACGAGAATTACGGACACTCCGGCTTCGACAGGATAATCGGGGGGTATCAGCATTCGGACTGGGGCGCGGGCACTGCGCTATTTGCCACCTCACACGCACTGAAATTCTACGGCGATGTTTTTGTGGACCTGAACCACGGCCATGCGTTCGGAGTAAACGGCTGTGATGTGAAACAATTCGAGAAAGATGGAAATGCCCTGCGGCTTACGATTGAATCGCTGGTGCCCGATCTGGACGGTTGGCGAGTGGTTGTAAGAGGCGCGGGCCCGGATACGAAGGTCGTTGTAAACGGAAGCGAACACGCTTTTGAGATCAAGGAGGCTTAATCATGACCGACGCAAGCGCTCAAGCATTAGCAGTATTGAGAAACGCGGACAATATGCAGTGGTATGTAGTTCCCATATTCGTCTTTGCCGTATATATCTACATAGTTGAGATCGAGAAGCGGAACTGGAGTGCCGTCCTGCTGGGGATCGCCATGTGGGCTACTGAAACCATCTGGG
>CAZDAF010000069.1:0-12669 GCA_964503115.1 uncultured bacterium | reverse complement strand
ACCGTTTAGCGGACATATTGGAGTCATCCAGCGAAATGCCATTCATAGTTGGACATTGCTGCGCCCTGCATGCGAAATCATTCTGTTTGGGAACGATGAAGGTATCGAGGAAATCGCCGCTGAATTTAGCCTGCGTCATGTACCCGAAGTCGCTTGTAACGAATACGGTACTCCTTTTGTGAACGTTATTTTTGGAGAAGCTCAAAAATTATCAACACAGAAATACCTTTGTTATGTTAATTCTGATATCATTTTGATGAATGACTTTATGAAAACAATATGCCGTATTATCGTAAAAAAAACGCGATTTTTAGTATCTGGACGGCATTGGAAAATAGATATCAACCAAGTCTTGTCTTTTGATTCTGATTGGGAAAACCGACTGAGAGATTTTGTTATTAAACGCGGCCAACTGGATATAATATGGGCCTTGGATTATTTTATTTTTCCCCGGGAAACATCGTTTGAGATGCCTCAATTTGTTATTGGAAGACCTGGTTGGGATAACTGGTTATTATATAAGGCACGTGCATTATCAATTCCCATAATTGATGTAACGGAAGCAATGATGGCAGTGCATCAGAATCATGATTATTTACATGTTCCTTCGGGTTCGGGAGATTCATATGAGGGACCAGAAGCAGATATTAACCGTCAATTAGCCAAAGAGGATGGTGAATATTTCGGGCTGCTGGATGCAACATATAGACTAAAGCCCAGCGGTCTTAAGCTTGCATTGGAGAGAGATTATCTGCGACGCCATCTGGTGACCATACCCATACTTTATCCAAAACTTACTCCCTTCATCTGGCTAATCAAAACGTTGATCGAAGTTACTCGTCCGGTTAGACTGCGGTTGAGAAAAATTAGCAATGCAGGTAAAAAGTAAATGTTAATCAACCAATTATCCACGCCTATAATGTTATTTGGGAAGAATTATTTCAAGGAATTATTCGATGCCTAAGCCACCACTCGTGAGTGTAGTCATGCCGGTGTATAACGGTGATTTGTATTTATGCGAGAGTATTGACAGTATCTTGAACCAGACATTTTCTGATTTCGAGTTCATTATTATCAATGACGGCTCGACGGACGGGACGGGCGAGATTCTTAAACTATACGAGCAACTCGATAAACGCATGCGTGTTTATAACCAAGAGCACAGCGGGGTAACCGCATCGCGTAACAGAGGATGCCGACTGGCTCGTGGAAAATATATCGCGCCCATGGATGCCGACGATGTGAGTCTACCTGACCGGTTCGCGAAACAGGTACGATATTTAAAAGCGCATCCTGAAATCGGCATACTTGATACTTGGGTTGAGAGAATAAACAAAAAGGGGATTTTAATTAACGTATGGCGCTCACCCACTACGTCAAATGTGATTAAATGGGAATTTTTTTTTGGGAATCCTCTCCGCCATTCGTCAATTATGATGCGGCGTGATGTTGTTGAACCACTGGATTTCTACGGCAATTTTAGCTTTATTGAAGATTTTTACCTCTTGGCTCGAGCATTAGATGTTACTCAAGTTGCCAGTTTACCGGAAGTACTTTCGCAGATACGTTATCATGAGGATAGTCTAAGTAAGCAAATAATCCGTGAACAACATAAATTTGGCCGCGAGATCATCCGTTCGCTGATCGCAAAGCAGCTTAGCAAAGAAGTTTCCATAGAGGCTGTTAGAACCCTCTATTACATGAATCGCTCTCCGGTAATCAGCAGTTTGGAGGAAATCGACTCGGCCGCCGATCTTTTAATGCAACTGTATGAATCATTCATTAAAACGGTTTCAATGAATTCTGAAGAAGCTGGAAAGATTTCCCATAGTGCCGGGAACAAGTTTTTTGATTTAGCAAAGTTGGCCGGGAAAAAATCAATAACCAAAAGTATCGTTATTTTTACCTACGCATTTAGATTAAACCCTTGGATATTATATACTCGGATAGTTGTTAATGGAATAAAAAGGATTTTAAGAAGTCTCAAGTAAAAAATTTCCCATTTGTTTTCGCAAGTGTGAAAACAGTGCTAGAATATTATTCGATTACGAAGAAACGCTTATACGGCCCGATAAAATTTATGGCTTTGATATTGGAGATCAGGAGCCGCCGGTGCATGAGAAAAAAGTGCCAAAACCTATTTCACCATATGGCGCGAGCAAACTCGCCGGAGAAGCATACTGCTCCGCTTTTTATGGTTTCTTTGGCATGGAAATGGTTGTGCTACGCTTTTCCAACGTTTATAGCCCGTATTTGTATAAAAAGCGATATCGGAGGAACCTCTTGTAATATTTGGGGATGGCAACCAGAGCGCTGTAGCGGGCGAAGTGTTCCAGATAGCAAGTGGCAGGGAGACCACGGTCAATGAATTGACGGAGAAAGTTAAGCGCTTGGCGGAAGAAAATACGAAAAGGTCGGTTTATGTAAGGTATGAGTCAGCTGGAAAAGGAGAAATATACAAAAATGTTACTGATGTGTCCGAGGCAAGAAAAATGATTGGCTATGAACCGCAAGTAAGTTTGGAAAAGAGATCGGAAAAAACTTTGGCGCGGTTTAAATCCGTGAATGGCCAAATTTCGATAATGTGAAAGAAAAGGGATTTTTAAGGGGATCTCTAAATAATGAAAATATTATTTACGTTAAGTTATTTTCCTTTTCACCGTGTAGCCGGAGCGAGACTTTACGCCTATCATTTGGCCCGCGCTCTTCTCGACCGGGGCCACGAGCCGATGTTTTTATTTCCAGTTTGTGAACGGTACCAAAAAGACGGCGAGTTGAATGAAGAAATGTTTGAGGGGATGAGACTCTTTTCTTTAAACCGCTTGAGAGTGGAAAATAAACCTACTGAGATAGACAGCTACTATGATTACAACGTGTCGGAGTGTTTTAAGAGGTTGCTCATTAGAGAAAGGGTGGACGTTGTACATTTCAATCATACCGGTCATTCATTGACTTATTCTGTGGAATCGATGGCCTCGAAGCTGGGTGTGCCCGGTGTATTGACTTTGCATTGGTATGATCCGTTGTGCCATCGAGGGGATCTGTTGCGACCCGATGGGACCCTTTGCGACGGGCCGGAAGAGGGTATCAAATGTGCTTCTTGTAGGACGCTTCCTCCGAGTGACGATCCCATATCCATTTTCGAGTTGCTTCGTCTCAAGGGAATAGGGGAAACCGTTAAAGTGATCAGCAATCCATCAAGGCTTTTAGCGGCTTTCAGGAATAGGGTAATAAATAAAATCTCAGCGAAGAAACTTGCTTCCCAACAATCAGTGAATCTTATTTCAAAACATAAATCCGCTTACTTCGTAAGAAATGCATATCTTCGACACGTCTTGTCGCGGGAGGTGGATTTGCTTATTTCACCTTCAGAATTTTTACGGGATAAATTCGTCGAGTGGGGCATTCCTCCAGACCGTATAATAAGAATTTCAAACGGAATGAATGTAAATTTTTTTAAGGGATTTCGGAGGACTTCTTGCGACACGTTCAGGTTCGCTTTTATGGGGCGTCTTGCGTGGAACAAAGGCATTCACGTGTTGGTAGAAGCGTTCAACCGAATTCATGGCGACAATGTCCGATTGGATATCTATGGAGAGTTAGACAAATCACTGGAAGTAAGAGCGTTAAAATACCGATTGGGAAAAATGGTTAAGAGAAAGGGAGTAAATTTCCGGGGGCCTTTCGATAATCGAAGAGTGGCAGATGTGTTCAAGGAAATCGATGTTTTGGTGGTACCGAGCATTTGGTATGAGAACCAGCCGCTAACTATTCAAGAGGCGTTTCTCTCGCGTACGCCGGTGATTACTTCCGACATCGGCGGTATGGCGGAGTTGGTGAAAAACGGGGTAAACGGTTTTCTTTTTCAAGTCGGTAATGCTGAGGATTTGGCGGCGAAAATGCAACGTTTGGTTGATGATCGATTTTTGCTTGAAAAACTAATTCCCGATCCGGCTAACGTGGTACCGATGGAAAAACACGCCGGGGAAATTGAGAAAATTTATATGAAACTCATCAATGAAAAAAGTAGAGTGGTATAGGGTTTGACATAGGGGAAGGTTTATATTATGGAGAAATCAGCCGGTAAATCACAAAGTTATAAACAGGTTATTAAGGTTGATGATACGCCCTTGGCCTATTTCTTGACTTCCCGGTGGGCAAATCGGCTCTTGCCTTGGGCCGTTGAAAAGGGGCTATCCCCCAACCAAGTTACTGCCGCTTCGTTGGCATCAAGCGGCTTGGTTGCCTTATGTTTTGTTCATGGTTCCGCATTTTTTGCTTTAATTGGCTCTATTCTTCTTATTATTTCCTTCACCCTCGATTGCCTTGACGGCCAATTGGCAAGATATACAGGGAAGACCACGCCTTTCGGTTTCTGGCTCGATATATTCGGAGATAGATTCAGGGAACTCGGACTGTGGGTATGCTTATGCCTTGGTTATTCTCGCAGAACGGGTGATATGCATGTATGGATGTGGGGTATGCTGGCTGCTATCGCATTATGTCTGAGGTTTACTGAGGGACTTTATCGAGAAAAAGCTCTTGAAAAAATGAACATTAAGCGATTGACAGTAGCAGATGAAAAACAGGTTTCCGCTAGGGTTTGGATTCAGCGTTTTTTTTATTTCAGCATAGCGGAGCGCATTTTTGTATTAGCTATAGCTGCACCTTTGGGGTTGGCTTTGATTTTCTTTAAGATAATAACGGCCTCAAGTGTCATAATGACGATTGTTTTTTCGGTGCAAGGCTGGTACAAAGAACGAAAGAAAGCTTTCAGTGTGAAATCCGGGGAGAATCTTGATGGAGACTGAGCTAAAATTTATACGTCTAGTAACCGGTGTCGGGGAAGCCGAGCGGGAACTTGGGGAGGTTTTGGGTGTGCTGGGTGTAAACCGGGCGGCGCTGGTAGTGGATCCGAACGTGGCGCCAATGGTACCTAAAACAATAGATTTTCTTTCTCGAACTTTGAAAGAAGCGCCGGTTTTTCACCCGGCTACGAACCGCGAATCGGAAATAGACGAGATAATCGACAACCTTGGTGAGCGGAGTATTAACGCTGTGGTGGGGATAGGTGGCGGTCGCACTATAGACGTTGCCAAGATGACCGCGCGGCGTTTGGATGTGGACGTCATCAGTTTCCCGACGCTTGTCAGCCATGACGGTATTGCCAGTCCCGTGGCGGTGCTTTTGGACGCCGATGGAAAAAAGCAAAGCCTTCCCGCCCGAATGCCCGTCGCGGTGATAGTGGATCTTGAGATAATAGGCCGTGCCCCGATAACGAGTATACGCGCGGGGGTGGGTGACCTGTTGAGCAATTTTAGCGCCCTCGATGACTGGAAGCTCGGTGCCCGCCGGACAGGTGAGACATATCACGACCTTGCCGCCGTCATCTCGCATTCGGCGGCTTGCTCGATATTCGAGATGTCGGAGGTGAGTGAGACTTATGCGCGCCATCCTGATTTTGTACGCCGCTTGGTGGAAGGCTTGATACTTTCGGGCGTGGCGATGAGCATCGCAGGCAATTCCCGACCTGCTTCCGGCGCAGAACACAATATCAGCCACGCAATAGACGCGCTTTACGGTCTTGATGCTTATCATGGAGAGCAGGTGGCCCTCGGCACCATAATGGTCACGCATTTGCGCGGCGGGCCGTGGGAAAAATTCTTACAGTTCTCTCGGCATCTCGGCCTGCCTGTCACATGCGTCGACATTGGTCTTTCCGAAAAGGACTACATAAGAGCAGTGCTCGAAGCGCCCTATACACGCAAGGGCCGATATACCATACTTGATGAACTCGATTTGACCGAAGAATTAATTAAAAATGCAATTTCCGAGATTAAAAGGAAACTTATGGGATGAAGTCCGTAGGTATTATACTTGCCGCAGGCCGGGGCGTGCGGTTGGGTAACCTTACTGCCGAAATACCCAAGGGGCTGTTGGAAATTGCCGGCATGTCCCTTATCGCCAGGCAGGTCCAGGCGCTTCGGGCATTTGATATAAAGGATATTTACGCGGTGACCGGGTTTGCAGCGGATAAAATGAAACAAGCGTTTGGAAAAGAAATAAAATACATATTCAACCCCCGCTGGGATACCGCTAACAATATCTATTCGCTTTACCTTGCCGGAGAAATTGCTGCGGATGGTTTTGTATTAATAAATTCGGATGATTTTTTTCATCGAGGCATATTGGAGAATCTTCTTAAGGACGGTCGTCCCGACGCCATAAACGTTGACGATTTTAAAAAATTGGGTGAGGAAGAGATGAAGGTGAAGCTCGAAGATGGTTTTCTTCGAAAGATAAACAAAACTATGGATCCAGCTTCGGCCCAGGGGGAATATATAGGGATAGCGAAGTTCGGCGCGGAGGGAGCGAAGGAATTGTTTGAAATTCTTGATGATTTTGTCCGACGCGACGATTTGGATGGTTGGTACGAGGAGGCTTTCGATGTGCTTGCGGATAAGCGTCCGATTGTCGGGGTAAGTACCGGCGGTTTGCCGTGGATCGAAATAGACACGCCTCAGGACCTTGAGATGGCCAGGAAGGAAGTGGTGGCTGCAATCGCTAAGGAGTGCAAGTGAAACCCGGAACGGCTGAAGAACTTGAGGCGGTTATCAAATCGCACGACAGTTGGTGGACTACGAAATTTCCCGCGCACGCCGCCAACCGTTTAGTGGCGATTTTGGTGGATACGAGTATCACTCCCAACCAGGTAACGCTTGTGTCCCTGTTTTTAGGTCTTATGGCCGCTGCGACTTTTGGAACGGGCAAGTGGATATGGATGGCTACCGGAGCGCTGGTCTTGCAGGGGAGTTTCATTTTGGATTGTGCCGACGGCCAGTTGGCTCGATTAAAGGGAATGACTTCGCAAAAAGGCGCGTGGCTGGATGTAACCACGGACGTCATCAAAGATTTCGCCGTTTATTTCGGATTAACATTGGGCGTCGTGCGATACAACGGTGATCAAACGCTTTGGGCGTGGGGGTTTGCGGCATATTTCTTAAGCGTCGCAGGGATGTTTTTTTATTATATGCGACCGGATCATCTTAAGGCGGAAACCGCAGACGCCGATGAAGACGAAAAAGAATCCAATTCCGTTATTGAAGACATATACCGCCTGATACGCCGGCGAGCTTATTTCCTCTCTTTCTCACTTCCCGATCAGCTATTATTGATTAGTATCGGTGCGCTTTTGGGATTATTGGATTTATTGTTGCATATATTTGTTTTTTGGGGAGCGGCATCAATATCTTTCAGCGTAATAAGGACATGGCGTAGATTGAGCGAATGAAGAAATCCTTTCGTGTACTTGAATCGGAATTAAATAATGCGTGTAGTTATTGACGTGCGTCTTAGATCCACTGTAATGACCGGAGCGGGGCGGTACCTCGCCGGACTGGTACCCGCGCTGGCAGCAATATCGCCTGAAGATGAGTTTGTGCTTCTTGTGAAGGGGGAATCACTCAAGCTTTGGGAAGACCTCCCGGACAACGTGCGTTTACAAGAGGTAGCCATAGATCCTGCCGGGTTCCGGCAGCATATGGCCATTGCAAGCGTGTTAAAACAGATTGCCCCTGACCTTCTTCATTACCCGATGTTCGACTTGCCGCTCAGATTGGGAGTTCCAAGCGTTATCACAATTAATGACCTGAACCCGATATCGTTTCCGAATTATTTTACTCGTGGTCGGTGGTGGCGCCGAGCTGCCGCAAATTTTTTGCATCATTACGCAATTTCTCGTGCTTTGCGTATATTAACGCCTTCACGTGCTGTAGCTGATGATATCTGCCGAGTTTTTCCAGGCGCTAAAGAGAAAATCGTCGCGGTTCACTATGCATATTCCGGAATTCCGAATAAAAAGGAAAATATAAGCTTGGAGGAATTAAAAAAACGATTTAAGCTTCCGGAAAATTATTTGTTATATGTCGGAGTTCATAGACCACATAAAAACGTCGAAGGATTGATACATGCGATAGCGTTGCTTAAAGGCGTTGGCGTTGATGTGGCGTTAGTGGGAGCCGGTTCTTTTGATGATAGATTCGGGGGCCCGATGAGTGCGGTCACCAAGCTTGGACTTGAAAAAGAAATCAATTTTATAGGATATACCTCCGATGAGGAATTAGCTGTGTTATATCGTGGCGCAATTGCGTTTGTTTTCCCCTCCTTTCAGGAAGGTTTCGGCATGCCGCTTTTGGAGGCAATGGATTTAGAGGTACCGGTCGCCTGCTCGAACATACCAGTCCACAGAGAAGTGGCTGGAAAGGCGGCGGTCTTTTTCAACCCGTACTCTCACGATGATATTGCCCAAGTAATTCGTCGCTTAATAACTGAAGATCAATTGAGGCAAAGCCTTATTAGACAGGGCAAGGAAAGAGTTAAAACTTTCCGGTGGGAAGACTGTGCAAGAGAAACTTTAAATGTTTATCGCGAGGCCGTCAGTATTGGCAGGGGAGTATAAAGGCTCTATATGTGCGGGATAGCAGGCATAGTTGATTTTTCCGCGAGAGATGTCGATCGGATTAAAGTACACGCGATGACATCCTGCCTGGCTCACCGAGGCCCGGACGATGAAAGCTATCATTTTGAGAGGCACGTAGGACTCGGTCACCGCCGACTCAGTATAATCGACATCGAAGGCGGTAAGCAGCCCATGGCCGGCGAGGACGGCTCAATGATAGTTTACAATGGTGAGGTGTATAACTTCGCCGAACTTCGCAAAGAACTCGAAGATACCGGGCATCGCTTCAAAACACGGTCGGATACCGAAGTAATATTACGGGCGTACGAGCAATGGGGCGTCGATTGCCTCGAGCGCCTCAACGGCATGTTCGCATTTGCGATTTGGGACCCGAAGCGCCGGAGGCTGTTTATCGCAAGAGACAGGATCGGGATCAAGCCGCTTGTTTATGCTTTTGAAGGACAAGGAATGCTTTTCTGTTCCGAGGTGAAAGCTCTGGCCGCTTGTCTCGATACGAAACCCAAACTTGACTCTTTCGGGCTGGTCGGCTACTTCCTGCTGCAATACGTCCCGGGCGAAAACACGATACTTGAGGGCATCAAAAGGCTTGAGCCAGGCGAAGCGGCGCTTTTTTCACCGGACGGTTTCAAGAAATGGAAATGGTGGAAATTACCCGACAGTTCATCGCCGGTGAAAGGCGGTCGTGAGACGGAGTTGCTCGACCTGCTTGACGATTCGGTCCGCTTACGTTTGATAAGCGATGTACCGCTGGGTGCGTTTTTATCCGGCGGGATTGATTCGAGCATTATAGTCGGTTTGATGAACCGGCATGCGGAAAGCGGACTGAAGACATATCAGGTAGCCTTTGAGGATCCGCCCGGTTATGATGAGACGCCGTGGGCCGAGTTGGCGTCCCGCCGATTCGGAACCGAGCATTCCCGCACGGTGATGGAACCTGCCGAGTTGAGCGAACTGCTACCCCGAATAGCGGATCGGATGGGCGAACCTGTGGCCGATCCGGCTCTTATACCGACGTACATTATCAGCGAGCTGTCGCGCCGGGAGGTGGCGGTGGTGCTTACGGGAGAGGGGGGCGACGAGCTTTTTGCGGGATACCTGCGTTACCGGCTGGCGCGATATGCTCGTGCGTGGCGAATAATTCCACGCTGGTTACGAAGGGTTGGATGGGGGTCGGCGGGCGCTTTTCGGCAAGCCGATAGATGGCGTAAAGCCATCGAAGCTCTCAATTCGTCTCCGGGGGTGTGGGGACACCTGGCATGGGTGCGCGTTTTGGACCCGCTCGAATTGGGAGCGCTTTTCCCGGATTATGATGTACCGGAATTGCTGGAGAAGGTTGTCGGTCATTTCGAGCCGTATTTTATCGGAGTAAACGACAAAGGCGCACTGCGCGCTACGCTGAATTGCGACCTCAACACCTGGTTGCCATGTGATCTCCTGGCGAAAGTCGATCTGATGAGCATGGCACATGGGCTGGAAGCAAGGGTACCGTATCTGGATCACCGCATTGTGGAATTTGCGGTGGGCCTTGACGAAAAACTGCTGATGAGCAGCAAAGAAGGTAAATTGATCCTGAAGAACGCCGCCCGGTCGCTTGTTCCGGCGGAAATATTGCGCCGTGGGAAAAAAGGGTTTACCGTACCGCTTGATCACTGGTTCCAATCTACGTTGCGCGGCTTTTTATGTGAAGCAGTGGAGCTCGCTGTAAAGCATCTTCCACTCGATAAGCATGTCGCCGTAAAGTGGGTTGATCAGGAACTGGCGGGCGAACGCGACTTCGGGCTCAGGTTGTTCGCTTTATGCCTGCTGGGTTTTTGGCTGGAAGGTTTTAATTGAAAAAATCGCTTGAAAAATTCGGATATGTGGTTTTTGGTCTCTTGGTCGCGTTTGTAACCGTTTGGGCGGTTGCCTCGGAACCGAAAGTGCGATTGCTGTTGGGTAATTTTACACGGGATGCGATTCTCGTCGCCTTGCTGGTCGTGGCGGCATGGGTTGTCGGGGAAAGTTTGCGGAAATGGCTTGGTGAGAAATCGGAAGGTATCGAAGGCGCGCTCACGGCGATAGGCCTTGGAATAAGTGCATACGCGGCGGCTATCTTTTTTATCGGAATTTTGGGGCTTCTTTACCCGGCGGTGCTGTTAGCTTTGGTAGCCCTTGGTTTATTTATCGGCATAAGGCGTTTCTCAAAACTGTTTAAAGACTTGAAGGCTTATCTGGAAAAAGATATAAGAACCGACTTGTCGCCCGTTGAAGTCATACTGGTTTTAATGATGTTGCTTGCTGGATTAACCGCGTTTCTGGCCGTTCTGGTACCCGAGATATTTTACGATTCGCTTTACTATCACGACGCCCTTGGCGCTATGTACCTTATTCGGCATCGTGTGGAGATATTCCCGTTTGCGGTTCATAGCGCCATGCCTTCCTATATTGACTTTCTTTATGTGCCTCTGTTGGCTTTTGGCGATTCCGGTACCGTCAAGCTGTGTCACTTCGCTCTCGGTGTTGGCACATGCATGTGGATATATGTGATCGGCGACCGTTGGTTCGGTGGCAGTGCGGGTTTGTGTGGCGCCGTGCTTTTCGCGAGTCTTCCGGGGGTGGGCACGATGGCTGGGTTGGGCACCGTTGACTTGGGGGTTTCGTTTTTCGCTTTAGGGTCGTTTGCCTTGTTGGCAAGATGGATATTTGAAGGGGAGGGCAGGGGAACCTTGCTTGCAAGCGCCGTTCTTTTGGGCGCAGCGGTGGGATCGAAATATTCGGCGCTGGCGGTGGGGGTTGTCGCGGCGGTGGGTGTGGTTGTCGGAGCTATAAAGCGCAAGGGAATCGCAAAGACGGCACTGGCGGATGTGATGCTGTTCGGAGCGGTGTCTCTGGCGGTGGCTTCTCCCTGGTATTTGAGGAACCTTATTGTGTTTCATAATCCGATTTATCCGGCGCTCGAGCCGGCGGGCAGCGCCGGGCATTTCGCTTATTTGAACCTGAAGCACGATTCCGCCAAGCTTTACTCTTGGGTAGCAACGTTTTGGAAGTTGCCGAAAGATGTTGCGCTCGGCAAAGGCGCGTTCGGGGCGGGCGCTAACATTTCACCCGGCATACTTCTGATTTCAGCGGGGTTTGTATGGGGATTTTTCCGCAAGGGTTTTCCCCGCTGGGCTTCCGTTGGAATATTGTTGCTTTATGTACTATGGGCGCGGTCGGTTCTGGTGGTAAGGTATTTTTATCCCGGTCTCGCCCTCGCAACGGTGCTTTGCGGGGGGATGCTGATGCGAGAAGGCAGGCGCCGGGCGACGGCTGCTGCTGCGGTAATCGCTGTGGTTGTTATCTCTTTGATCGGGCTTCGTGGCATGGTGCTTTTCCAGGAATCATACTATAAGGGCGTTCTGAGATACCTTTCAACAAGCATGGCGCCTGAGAAATATCTTGCGCATTTCGCGCCCCATTCCGCTCCTGCGAAATGGATAAGTGAAAATACACCTTATCGTGGAACCAAGCTGTTGATGGTCGGGGAGACCAGAGGATACTATTTCGATCGGGATTATGAGCCCATAAGCGCATATGACAAACATCCGCTGGTGGCGTAGATAAAGGAGGCGAAAAGCGCGGGCAAACTTAGAAACCTCCTGCTGAAAAAAGGTTTTACTCATGTGATATGGCGGCCTTCGGAGCTTGAAAGATTGAATAAAAGTTATCGGCATTGTAAATTATCCAAGGAGGAGAAGCTCATTTTCGATGAATTACTATCCAAAAGCAGGCTTATCTTGAAGGGCATGGGCATGGAAGTGTACGTGCTGGAGTGAACCGATGATAATTTATTTACTGGCTTTTGCTCTTGCATTTTTACTTTCATTATACGTCACCCCCATAATGAGGGAAGCTGCGCTTCGCTTCGGGATCGTGGATCGCCCCGACGGCGTGCTCAAGAAGCAGAAGGAACCCATACCCTATCTCGGCGGAATAGCAATTTACCTGAGTTTCTTGATAACTCTTGCTCTGGTATACAATTTCGACCGGCAGGTATTGGGATTGTTACTTGGAGGCACGGTTGTGGTTTTGCTCGGTTTGGTGGACGATTTTGGTTTTTTATCGCCTCAGGTGAAGTTGACGGGACAGCTTATCGCGGTTTGGGTTTTAATAAAGTTGGGTATATACGTTCAACTCGAATTCTTGCCGAAGCTGGGCGGCGTTCCGGTGAT
>CAZDAF010000068.1:0-12733 GCA_964503115.1 uncultured bacterium | reverse complement strand
AAACGCACATTCAGAAAGAGCACTCAAGATAGCACCTATGAGACAAAAACGAACTAATCGAATTGCAGGACAAGTACACGCCGTCACGTTGTAAAATATCCACTCCAAGCTTTTAACCGTTAAAAAGCTTGCCAATTCTCTAACTATTCGGTAGACTATTAGACAATCTTGTATTCCAGGCGCCCGGCGCCGTTGAAATGTTATGGGTAAAAAAGAAAAACAAAAGGCCAAAGAAGGCAACGGCGACAAGGATATTAACGACTCGCGCGCCCAATGGCTCGATCGATTAGGCAGTTCTCGAAAGGTCGAGTTGGCTTTCGAGCTCGAAATGTCGCTAAAAGCCCTTGACCGCTTCTTCAGCATACAAAACCTGCCCCTGCCCGAACCGGAGAAAGCCATTGCGTTAAATTTCGTCGAGGAACTGGGCATAGTGCTCGAATATATCAACCGCGTGCTTGAGTTGTCGAAGGAATTGATCGAGGCGTCCAAAGGAGGACGGGCCTTTCAGTTCAGAAAATATGTCGAAACGACGCTGTTGAGCGACCTGGGTCGCACGAAAATTCGCGAGGCGAGCTTCGAGCAGAAGAGTCCCAACGACAGCCTGTTTCTTCTTTATACCGGCTTTGTTAACATTCGCGGCATTGTGAACGCGTTGGTAAAAGGGAAAAAAGTCGCTTATCCGCTGTTCGTGAATGTCGGGAACCTCATCAACCGCGAGATTATCGCCAACAGGTTTTTCAACCCGGTGGGTGAAGTTGAGTTCCGACCGGAGTTCGACCGTATCGAGATTCGCAGGATAAGCCGGGTGGTGATGCGTATCGGCGATGAAGATTTAAAGCGTCACTTCAGCGTTGTGTTGTTGGTGTTTTTCAGATTGCTGAGGTACTTGGATAAGATAAACCCCAAGACCGGTCGCATCGATGTGTTGAAAAAGAACATCCCCCTTTTCGCGCTTATACATAGCGAGAGCGTGCAATTGGCGGAATTCCTGGAAAGGGGACTTCCGAAAGCCCTGGAAAAAGAGCTTGAAGGAGACGAGGAAAGTTTCAGAACCGAGCTCCTCAAGACGGCCGACAGCCTGAACTTCCAGCTATCGATGGAACTGAAAAAGATATACCACGGCGAGCTTCTGGGCGCCACGCGAACACGCGACGCTCCCGCTCTCAGAGCCGCCGTCGAAAACAGCCATGGTATACTTACCAATTTCTACCAACAATCCATTATTCAAATGGTGAAGGTTTTCGAGTCGCATATAGAGGGACGCGATATATTTTCCATCTACACCTCAAGACTGCGCCAGTCGCTACAGCTCAGAAGCGATATATGGGTTTTCAAGGAACTGATGGACAGATTTGAAGAACAGGCGGAAACTAACGCCGATGAAGACACTGAAATAATATACATAAAATATTTCAGGATATTGAAAGACTATATGATCTACTTCCGTAACGAATCATATAACCTTCTCAGATACGAGGATTTGCGCGAAATCGAGCGCTTCTTCGGGTTTATGGATAGGATGGGAGCGCGCGACCTCAAGGAACCGGAAAAACTAAACGAATTTGTCTACCAGGCAAAATTCTTCAAAATATTCCTCGAAACCACACTGGGCAGCATAGGGATGCGCTCCGAACTGAAAAATCGCCCGATAGACTACCGTGCCTGCGAGAGGTTCCTGAAAGAATTCATACTGGCAAGCATGAAAAGAGCGGCCAGAAGGCATAAAACAAAAAAATCTCCCGCAAAATCGCCACGCCCCGATCCCGTTGTTGAAACATAAACACAATCAAAGGTAAAAAGTATTACCGAGTCCCGGCACACCGGAAACCGTTGCTGCTGCTCAAGTTGTCGGGATCGTTCCGGGTGCGGTTCGATGATCGCAAGAGGTTCGGATAGGCGTTCCACGATCCGCCGTGAAGAACACGATACTTACCCGAAGCAGGCCCCGTCGGATTACGTTTCGGACCCTTGCTGTAATACTTTTCATCATACCGGTCAGAGCACCACTCCCATACGTTTCCCGCCATATCCATTGCACCATAAGGGCCGGCACCGGATGGATACGACCCCACCGGCTTTGTCTTTTTATGTCCGCATTTGTAATAATTCGCCTTTGAGCAATCAATGCCTTCTCCCCAGGGGTATGTCCGCTCATCCGTTTCGCGTGCCGCCTTTTCCCACTCTGCTTCCGTCGGCAACCTTTTACCCGCCCATGAACAATATGTGTCCGCCTGACTCCAGTTTACACCTACCACTGGCTGTTGCGGATCGGTAAAACCATCGTATTTTGTATTTTGGCCGCACGCTCCAGCGCTTACGCATTTATTGTATTGAGCGTTAGTCACCTCATACTTATCAATGTAGAACTCATCAAGATATACTCGATGAATTGGCCTTTCGTCTGAATTTCCGTTATCGCTACCCATAGTGAACTCCCCCGCCGGTACATAAACCATCGGGCCGCCCTTGGTTCCAGTTGGGTGATACTCTTTACCAACAATAGGTTGCTCACCAGCTCCCGCACCCGCACTCAGCAGGCATATAGCTAAAACCACTATTAACACGACTATTCGGCGTTTCATATCACTAATTACTCAGCGTCCTTGGCGCAGCGGAAGCCTACATCCCGATTGGTCCAGCTATTTGTTACTGAACGACCTGTCTCTGCATTACAAGAACAACGATGCAAAGGATTAATATGTCCTCCACCTAAAGCTTTCGGGTAGCCCTCCACCAATTCAAAAACATTTCCGGACATGTCGTATACCCCATATGCCGATTTACATCTTGGAAATGATCCGCTGGGCATTAACTTTCTTCTTCCCACATTACAAAACTTTTTCCGACGTTTATTACCATAAGGGTATTTATAACCATGAGGTCCCATACATGCCTGCCGCCATTCTGATATAGTAGGAAGCCTTTTTCCATATTGATGGCATAGTTGTCTTGCCTCTAATATCGACACCTTATTTCTGGGAAGAACTCCCCTTTTATTTGGATACTCATATCTATCAATACAAAAATTACCTTCGGGGATATAGACCATATCCTCCGGGCATTTCCCTTTGGTTCTTTTTGGTGTTTCCGGCCGAGACGGCGGTGCAACCTCTGAGTGCGAAGTGGCGGGTAGATGCACTTGAGGCTCCGCCACGAGATTTCGCGCGGCATACCTGATAGTATCAATCAATTCCTTAAAATCGCATTCACATAACTTCGTTGCAGAGGCTTCAACCGCCGCGGTTTCGACATTGATCAGTTGGATGTTTAGAAAATATGTTTTGTCTATAAGATCAACGGAACCGGTTATAATTTTGCCGGCGCCGAGTATGCGACCCGCTTCAACCGTGCAACTTTCATCCACACACGCGCTCATTTGAAAGCCCGCCTCGCCGAGGATTTTGTCCCTGTTAGCTCGATCTATGACTGTATACTTCTTCGACTTTACCAGCTCATCTATAACGACATTAGTTAGAAATGCACATTGCTCTTTTTTTATATCTTTCCCACATTTTAAATCCATCACCGCAAGAAAATTCATCACCCGCTTTTCGGGCTGATCGGCATGCCCACCGACCATTACCAAACACGCCATAACCACTAGGAGCGACGTATGTATTTTTCTCATTTTATAATCCTCGCGAATAGATTAAAATTAACGCCCGCCATGTTTAAGTAAAAGTTTTACCACTTTAGTATGCCCGTTTTTTTCCGCCAGTTTTAGTGGGGTATCACCATCATTGTTTTTTGTATCGATACCTGCTTTCTTGGCCGGAAGGATTTTTGCAATTTCAAAATGTCCATATACTGCTGCAGTATGTAAGGGTGTCCAACCGTGTACATTTTTATGATGAATCGCCTTTCTTTCCTGTTTGAGCAAAAACTTGACCATATTCACATGGCCTTTAACGACAGCTTCGTTTAACGGTGGATTATCAAATTCACCCCACTTAGTGTTAATATTAACCCCTTTAGTTACAAGAACCATTACAATTTTCTTTCCACAAGAGAGTTCCTTTAAAAATTGAAACCCCGGAATTAAGCCCGGGGTTTTTCACATTTACCGACAAGCCCCCGATTTCAATCTGAAGCCTGTAGCCTCCTTACAGTCTCACAGCCTGTAAATCACTTGTATATTTTCAACCTCTGCCCGATAAATATATGGTCCGGGTTTTTAAGTTTATTCCAGGCCATTATCTCCTTTAAAGTCACGCCGTATTTAATAGCTATCCTGGTGAGGCTTTGGCCTTTCTTGACCTTATGTATCACAAGTTCCCTCAGACGCGGCAGGTTCGAAATGGGCACCGGTATAATCACCTGGTAGGAGAGCTTTTCCGGCTTGTTGTATCGGCATTTCCCCGATTTGTGGCAGCCCATGACGTATTCGTGCCCCAGCCCGCCATACTGTATGACGAAGAAGATGGTATTAGAGCTGGAGTAATGCCCCACAAGTTTGAATTTATCCTTCGAGTATTCCTGAAAATCGGGCCAGATCCGGTATTTCTTGATGTCTTCCCTTATCCGGTTGTCGGAGACGACGATGGCGTTTTCGAGGCCGTTGTCGTAATGGATGCCATCACCGTCCAGATAAAAAGACCTCTCCGTTACGTTCATCGGGAAAGCGATCTTTGCGCCGTTTGCAATGAGCCTGCCCATGATGTTCAGAGGCAATTCGACAATCTCAACCGATACCCATTTATTTTCTTCCTTCACAAGGGTGTGTTCCACCTCGCGAACAAGCTTCTTCTCAATGGAGACACCGGTGTTCGAATACTTGCACCAGAACACCCGCTCATAATATTCGGTGTCGGAATCCTGCTGAACGGCCTCATAGGTTAGGCAGTAATAAGCGTCGCTGTCATAACCTACCAAGATCTCCCTAGACCAATAGGAAGCCTCCTCACCGGCCGATGCGAAGGCGGCCGTAAAAACTAACATTAAAACGGCGATTGCTATTTTTCTCATAATCACACCCCCGATAAAAGACAGACCCGTACGGGCGCCATCAGTTGTATAGAATAAGTTTACCATAAAAAATCGGGAATGTCATCCGAGGTAAGTCTGCAACCCCTTGTTATCAGTACGTTTATCCGCGAATTTTCGGGTCGGCGGGTGGCCCATCCATCTTGATATCCGAATTGCAAAGCAAAAAGAGGCCGACGCCGGCGAGTTTTTCTTTGTTAACAATGCAAGGTTCTCTATGAGATAAAGGAAATTTCAACGATTGTGAGTTTCAGTATTGAGCTTTATGTTCCGCCCCACCTCTGCTTTAAGTACCAACGGCTACAATCGGAACAATTGGATTATTTAAAAAGCATACAAATAATTCTTTAAAACCAATCTATAATTTTCAAGACAAAGGATCAAGTTGACAACCGATTAAAATTATTTAAATTAAGTAAACGCTAGCATGTTAATGCAATAATGTGTTAATGCAATAAACCGAAAAAACTGGAGGAGTTCGATGTCTTCTGAAGCCGCCCCAAGCGGTAGCGAGCAGTCGTTAGCAGTTCGGTTGTATGATGCCACATCGGAAAGTGTTGCCAAGTGCTACCAGTGCGGCAAGTGTTCTGCGGGCTGCCCCTTGGCTTCGGAAATGGATTTCCCGCCGAGCCAGATTATCCGGATGCTTCAACTTGGTTTCCCATCACTGGAAGAACAGTGTGTAAGCTCTCTTTCGATTTGGTACTGCCTCACGTGCGAGACGTGTATGGCTCGTTGTCCCAAGGAAGTTGACCTTCCCAAGATCATGGAATTTTTGCGGGAAGAATCCATGCGCCGGAAAAAAACTCACCCCAAAGCGAAAGAGATCATCGCCTTCCACAAGGCTTTCCTTGATTCCGTCCAGGCCGCTGGAAGGGCCTACGAAATCGGCATGATCGCCGATTACAAGGCGCGTTCCTTTCATCTGTTTCAGGATATGTTTGTCGCGATCAAACTTTTCTTACACGGCAAGCTTAAACTTTTCCCTCATCTGATAAAGGAAAGGGCCAATATTTCAAGGATTTTTTCCCAAACCATTGGTGAAAAGGAATAGATAAGAATGAAACTCGGATATTATCCCGGTTGTTCTTTACGAGGCACCGCACGAGAATTTGATGAATCTCTTCTTGCAATCGCTCCCGGGATCGGGCTTGAGCTGGAAGAGATTCCGGATTGGAACTGCTGCGGCGCAAGTGCGGCGCACAATTTGAATCGCGAGCTTTCGCTTGCGCTTCCCGCAAGGGTTCTCGCGCTTGCGGAAAAAGCCGGCATGGAAGAGGTGTTGGTGCCGTGTTCCATGTGCTTCAACCGTCTGGCTGTTACCCGGCATGAACTTCTGGAAGATGAAGAGCTCAGGAAGCGGGTGTCCGACATCATTAAGATGGACTATCAGGGAACCGCCCGGGCATTGAACATTCTGGAAACACTGGGCAAACTTTTCGATGAGGGCATCGAGGACAAGTTCGTTAAGCCTTTTGATCACGAGGTTGCGTGCTATTACGGATGTCTGATAGTAAGACCGCCCAAAATTGTTCAATTTGACCGTTACGAAGATCCTCAGAGCATGGACGAGCTTATGAAGAAGATCGGCGCACACCCGATTGACTGGGCTTTCAAGGTGGAGTGCTGCGGCGCAGGGCTTTCGATTTCCAGGACGGACCTTGTGGCGAAGCTTTCGGGCAAGATCATTGAAGATGCCGTTCACAGAGGTGCGGAGGCGATTATTGTGGCCTGTCCGATGTGTCACGCCAACCTGGATATGCGCCAGGAAAAAGTCGAGAAACTCAAGGGCAAGAAATATTCCATCCCTGTGCTTTATCTGACCCAGGCGATCGGGCTTGCTCTTGGTCTGGAAAAGAAGAAACTATCATTGCATCGGCATATGGTTCCTGTGGTTTTCCCTCCCAGGGAGAAACCTGCGATTGAATCAAAATCAAAAACCAAAACAGGCAAAGTAGCCGGGCAAGTGGAGGAATAAAATGTCCCGGATTGGAGTTTTTATCTGTCACTGCGGAGAGAATATCGCCGCCACCGTTGACCCCGTAAAAGTCGCCGAAACCATGTCCAGGGTACCTGGCGTTGTGCATGCCGTGGATTACAAGTACATGTGTTCGGATCCCGGACAAAACCTGATAATTGAAGCGATCAAAGAAAAGGGACTCACCGGCGTAGTTGTTGCCGCCTGTTCTCCCAGGATGCATGAACCTACCTTCCGCAAGGTGTGCGCTGAATCAGGACTGAATCCTTTCCTTTGCGAGATGGCGAATATTCGGGAGCACTGCTCCTGGGTGCACGAAAAGTCGGATATAACGACCGATAAGGCCATCGACCTTGTCCGGGTAATCGTTGAAAAGGTAAAAAGAAACGCCCCTCTTTACGATATCAAGGTTCCAGTGACCAAAACCGCGTTGGTGATCGGCGGAGGAATAGCCGGGATTCAGGCGAGCCTGGATATAGCCAATGCAGGACATAAGGTCATCCTGGTGGAGCGGGATCCTTCCATAGGCGGGCATATGATACAGCTTTCCGAGACCTTTCCCACTCTGGACTGCTCACAATGCATTATGACCCCGAGAATGGTCGAGGTCGCCCAGCACCCGAACATCACTCTCTATACTTATTCGGAGGTCGAGGAACTGGATGGCTTTATCGGCAATTTCAAGGTCAAAATTCGCAAGAAGGCTCGGAGCGTAGACGAGAACCTTTGCACCGGTTGCGGTGTGTGCATGCAGAAATGCCCCAGGAAGAAAATTCCGAGCGAGTACGAGGCTGGGATGGGTATGCGAACCGCGATATATATACCGTTTGCGCAGGCGGTACCGAACAAGCCCGTGATTGATAAAGATAACTGTCTATATTACCTCAAGGGAAAATGCAAGATATGTGAGAAAAACTGTCCTGCGGAAGCGATTCGCTTCGATCAAGAGGATGAAATCATCGAGGCCGATGTTGGCGCGATTGTCTGTGCCACCGGCTTTGATGTGTTAGGCACTGATTCCTTCCCGGAGTATGGTTACGGCAAATATAAGGATGTGATCACAGGTCTGCAGTTTGAGAGACTCGCTTCCGCTTCGGGCCCTACATTGGGGGAGATTCGCCGTCCCTCGGACGGTAAGGAGCCGGAAACGATTGTGTTCATCGCCTGCGCCGGTTCCAGAGACCCGGCCAAGGGAATTGAATACTGCTCCAAGATTTGCTGTATGTATACCGCCAAGCACGCAATGCTTTATAAGCACAAGATTCATCATGGAAAGGCTTATGTGTGTTACATGGACATCAGGGCCGGCGGGAAGATGTATGAGGAGTTCGTGCGGCGGGCGATTGAAGAGGATGGGGTTAATTATATCAGGGGCCGTGTTTCCCGGGTTTACGAACAGGATGGTAAATTGATCGTCAAAGGCGTCGACACCCTGCTCGGATCGCAGCCTGTGGAGATAGAAGCTGACATGGTGGTTCTGGCTACCGCGGCAGTGGCGAATACCGGAGCTGAAGACCTCGCGAAAAAACTTCGCGTGAGCTACGATGCATACAATTTCCTGGCAGAGGCGCATCCGAAGCTCCGGCCCGTCGAGACCAATACGGCAGGGATATTCCTTGCCGGCGCATGTCAGGCGCCGAAGGACATTCCCGAAGCGGTGGCCCAGGCTTCGGGCGCGGCGAGCAAGGTTAGTGCGCTTTTCTCGGGGGACGAGCTTTCAAGAGAACCCGTGATTGCAGTGGTCAATCGCTGCCCGCCTCCCGTGTTTTCCACCTGTGAGGGTTGCTTCATATGCGAGCAGGCATGTCCTTATCAGGCTATCGAGCGGGAGGAAATCAAAACGCGGGACGGAAAACTCATCAAGGTAGTGGCAAAGGTCAATGAGGGTATTTGCCAGGGATGCGGAACATGCGTCGCGGTTTGCCGCGCGAAAGCTATAGACCTTCAAGGCTTTTCCAACGAGCAGGTTTATGCCGAAGTAATGGCTTTGTAGTTTCAGGAGAAAAAAGAATGGCAGAGTTCGAGCCAAAAATTATCGCTTTTGTGTGTAATTGGTGTACCTATGCGGGAGCGGACCTTACCGGCACCAGCCGAATTAAATATGCCACTAATGTCCGAATGATCCGACTTCCTTGTACGGGACGTATAGATTTTATGCTTTTGCTCAAGGCTTTTGCCCAGGGAGCCGACGGGGTGATTGTTTCCGGCTGTCATCCCGGAGACTGCCATTATACGGCGGGCAATTATCATGCGAGAAGGCGCTGGATTCTATTCAGGTCGTTGCTCGACTTTGTCGGATTCGATACCCGCAGGGTTCATTTTGCATGGGTAAGCGCGGCAGAAGGGGCCAAGTGGGCCCAAGTCGTGAACTCCGTAGTGAACGAAGTTCGAGAGCTGGGGCCTTTCGAGGACTATCAAAAACTTGCCCGCGTAGGTGTTGAATAAAAGAGGTCAGATGATGGATGCATTGAGGAAAAAGGCTCGCGAGCTTTTGGAAAGTGGAGATTCGGAGGTAATTATCGGTTACGGGGAAGGTTCCGGGAATCGGGCGCGGGCTATTTTTGTCCAAAAGCCCGAGGAAACCGAAAGGCTAATTCTTGATGACCGTTGCGAGCAAAACCTTGCGGTATATCTCTTGAAACGCGAGGTGAAGTCTCTTGGCAAACCCGCGATTGTGGCGCGGCTACCGGTTTTGAGGACTATCCTTCAGCTTGCCGCAGAGAATCAGCTTTCCGATGGAGATGTTGCGGTCATCGGTATTTCGCCGGATGGAGAGCTTGTCGATCTGCCCGATTTCAAGGCTATCGAGGAATATGTGGACTCTCTTCCGCTTGAGCTTTCTCCAGAGGAACAGGAGCAACTGGAAAAGATAAAAAACATGTCTATCGAAGATCGGTGGCGGTTCTGGACGGACGAGTTTTCCCGCTGTCTGAAATGTTATGCCTGCCGGGCCAGCTGTCCGTTTTGTTATTGCAGCACTTGCGTCGTGGAGCGCAACATCCCGCAGTGGATTCCTGTCGCTCCACATGGGCAGGGGAATCTCGAGTGGCATGTTGTGCGGGCGATGCATCTTGCCGGCAGGTGTGTTAACTGCGGGGATTGTGCCCGGGCATGTCCCGTGGACATTCCGCTTAACCTTTTAACACAAAAGCTCGATGAGGAAGTGTTCAGTAATTTCGGACTCAAGGCCGGTACCACCTCCGAACTGAATTACGCACTTTCTACCTTCAAGCCGGATGACCAAGAAAACTTTATCAGGTAAAGGTGATGGCAGAAAAAAAATTATTGAAAAAGGAATCGCTTGGGCAACTTTTCGAAAAGCTCAAGTCGGATGGAAGGAGAATTCTGGCTCCCAGGAAAAAGGAAAACCAGATCGCCTTTGAAGAGGTTTCCTCGCCCGAAGAAATAGCGAAGGAATACATTCAGACCACGACTTCGGCAAAGTTTACAGTATTTCCTCCCTGCGAAGAACTCCTCCGTTATCGGTTCGAGGACAAAGAGGTGCAAATCGAGGATCGGAAGCTTGATCCTCCTCCAACCGTAATATTCGGTCTCCGTCCCTGTGATGCCGCCGGTTTTTCCGTGCTCGACGCTGTTTTTTCATGGGACTATCAGGATGCCTTCTTCCAATCGAGATTGGAAAAAACATCGGTTATAGGCATGAGCTGTAACGAAGCGGATGAATATTGTTTTTGCACTTCGGTGGGAGGAGGCCCCGGTAATACAAAGGGTAGTGACATCCTCCTCACCCGCCTGGGTTCAGGCGATTATCTTGCGGAAATCATAACGGATAAAGGCGAAGAGATAGTTTCCCTCGCTCCGGACCTCTTTGGCCCTGCGCCCTCGGATCAGAAGGATGAATTCCTGGCCGAAGTGCCGGTTCGTTTTGAGCACAAGGAGTTAACTACGAAATTGGGCGCCTTTTTCGACAATGATCTCTGGGTGGAGCAATCGCTTCGCTGTGTCGGGTGCGGCGCCTGCGCTTTTGTGTGTCCGGTTTGTGTATGTTTTGACATTCAGGATGAGGCGGATAAAAATGGGGGAACCCGGCTCCGGTGCTGGGACTCCTGCGGGTTCTCTCTATTCACGCTTCACACTTCCGGGCATAACCCGCGCGAAGTTCAGAGCCAGAGATGGCGTCAGCGCGTGATGCACAAATTCTCTTATTTACCCGACAGGTTCGAGATTGTCGGCTGTGTAGGCTGCGGAAGATGCGCAAGATCCTGCCCGGCAGACATGAACCTCGTTGAACACCTTAAAGAAATCGTGGAGACAAAGTAATGACTGGCCCCAATATCTATAAGCCTTACCTGATGAAGATAGGAAAAATCACGGACGAAGCGCCGGGTGTAAAAACTTTTCGACTGTTGTTCCAGGACGAGGAAAAAGGGAAGAACTTCAGCTTCAAGGCTGGTCAATTCGGAGAGTACTCGGTTTTCGGCGAGGGAGAGTCCACTTTTTGCATAGCAAGCTCTCCCACCCACACAGGATATATTGAATGCACCTTCCGACAGGCGGGAAGGGTAACCACAGCCCTGGCCAACAAGGAAGAAGGGGACACCATCGGCTTCCGCGGTCCCTATGGAAACACCTTTCCTCTTGAAGACTGGGAAGGGAAAAACCTGATTTATATTGCAGGCGGAATCGCACTCCCTCCGCTAAGATGCGTAATATGGAATTCACTCGATCTCAGGGACAAATTCAAGGATATAACCATTATTTACGGCGCAAGGGCCGTCGCCGACCTTGTATACAAACATGAGCTTGAGGAATGGGAACAGCGGGATGATGTAAAGCTCATCACTACAGTGGACCCCGGAGGCGAAACTCTGGAATGGAAAGGTGAAATAGGGTTCGTACCCGCCGTACTCGAAAAAGAAGCCCCTCCATGCGAAAATACCATCGCCATGATCTGTGGGCCGCCCATCATGATCAGGCTTACTCTTCCGGTGCTGGACAAGCTCGGTTTCGCCCCGGAAAATATCTTCACCACACTCGAGAACAGGATGAAATGCGGAATCGGCAAATGCGGCAGGTGCAATGTTGGAAAGTATTATGTCTGCAAAGACGGCCCGGTCTTCACGTTGGCCCAGTTAAAAGAACTTCCGCCTGAATACTGAACCCCGGATCGAAAAACGGACATCTAAATCGGTCTCCATGCCTCGGCCGACAAATTTTATCCCCGACCTCGATTCGTCTCGGGAGGGACTTGATCTGTATCTCGATGTATTGCCTTTAAATCAACCGATATAATCAAAGTAACAACTTCCTGAAATAGCAATGTTAATGTTGATACCACCGTAAAAAGTCAGAAAACGGCGTTTTTACAAGTTCATCATTATTTGTGACCGCCGGTTTGAAAGTGTAACAGGTGGCTGTTATCGGCAACCTGACTAAAGGACCGAGAGTCGTCTGGATATTCGACGTGGGGGCCCCTGAAATCGCCCGATTCTTTCATTAAAAAAAGCTGAAGGAATGAAATAGTATCGGCGTAACAGCCCCCAAACTTCCGTGCAATTCCTGTCATTCGGAAATCTGTTTGAGCAAAGGCAGGAATAATGAAAGAAGCGAGTTTTTAATAAATTCGGCGTACTCCTTTTTTCCCGGGTCAATAGAGTTCACTTTTCCAATAATCTCTTTAGCGCCTATAAATGATATAACCTGCATAGTGAAAGAATTAACCAATGTTCGGGACAATGGATGGTTCTTCCATCTCGGGTTTCTTTCTTCAATTAATTTTCGGGTAAACTCTATGTTTTTTATTATGTATTC
>CAZDAF010000067.1:0-12734 GCA_964503115.1 uncultured bacterium | reverse complement strand
GCAATTTTAAAGGCCCTTCAAGACAACTCTATCCAAACGCAAAATCCGGGTTAAAAATTGGAGAAAAGTAAAAAAAAACGGAATTTATGAAAAAGATTAAGAAACGTTTCACGCTGCAAAGCAATTCCACCACGTGATATTGGTAACCCTTCACAACCATCAACACTAATTTGCCTCAAGAACTTAGAACGCTCGAAAAAAATTAAATATTTCGGATTTTTTTGTTGTAATCAAATAAAATTTATGCTATACTAAAGATAGGGAGAATGCAAAAAGATGGCTGATGAACTGCGAGAAGAGGTAATCAAACTAGGAATCGGCAATAAAATCCGCGAGTTACGTAAAAAACGCGGCATGACTCTTGCCCGCTTGGGCAAATTATCCGGCTTGAGCGTCGGTTTCCTTTCTCAGGTGGAAACCGGGGCTGCCATGGCGCCACTCACGACACTTCTGGCCATCGCCAGGGCGCTCGAGGTAAAAATGGAGGCGTTTTTCAAGGAAGAACAACCTGACGAAAATGTGAGCGTCGTGAAAAAAGCCGACCATGTTACGGTAAAGCGCCGCCGGCATAATGAGGTCGGCTACCTATATCGCTCGCTCGCTCACCGTCGTTCGAATAAAAAGATGGAGCCGTTTTTAGTTGAGTTCGAGCCTCGAAAAAAGGAACAGATGAAATTCTTCGATCATCCCGGTGAGGAGTTCATTTATGTCATCGAGGGGGTAATCGAGTTTCGGACGGAAAAAGAAGCGTACGTTCTCGAAGCGGGCGACAGCGTGTACTTCAACTCAGATATCCCTCACGCCGCCCGAGGTCTCGAACCCGGCAAAAGTAAGGCCGTCATTATTGTAACCACGTAGGGGGCATTGAATGTAATGTGATGTAGTCGATTTAACGAAAAGGGGGTGAGGAAAATGATCGAAGTGAGGTTCCATACAAGGAAGAATCGTGGCGGATTGGAGGCGGCGCGGATATTGGCGGCGGCGTTGCGGTTGGCGGGTTGCGACGCAAGTTGGTTCATTCCGATCGGGTGGGAGCTTGCGGTAATCTTCGAGGCGGCGCAGACGAAGGCCGATAAGTCCTCCGGCAAACCGCGCCATTCGGCGCTGGCGGTGTTCTACCCTCCCCTGCTCGAAGTCCCGGACACTTGGATGAAGTTCGAGCATCCCGACCTGGTACTTATCAACACGCGCGACATTCTCGAAGCTCTTGACCTGTGCGGCGGCGAAAGGGTGGCGGTGGTGGACGCTTCAGGCATTGCAAGCGACGTCGGGCCGTGCTACGGAATCCCAAGCCTGGTGGCGCCCATGCTCGGCGCGCTGGCGGCGGCGGGAAATATAGTTCTCGGAATGCATCTTATCCATGCATTAAAAGAAACGGCCCGCGCATTCAAAATATCCCAAAGAGACCTCGATTGCCTTATGCGCGCGCTTGAAGCCGGATACGACACCGTCCGCATCCGGGGCGGCAAACTGCACGAACGCGAACTCGCCGGCGCCGGCGGAGCAATCGCAAGCAATGCACATCATGGCTAGAACCCGCAACTCCGCGATTGTGGCTGATCGAAGTTCCCGGATCGGGATTGAAAACCTATGTTTTCAACATCTGCATAGGTCAACAACCTGCATTCAAAACCGGTTCAAACTTAAGAATTTTTCGGGACCGGTTAAGGAGAAGCCGCGCAGCGGAATCCGTAGCCGTTGTCATGATTACCAGGGAAATCGGCGAACCTGTAGCTTGTCCTTACCGCCGACCAGACATAATCGTAGCTACCGCCTCTTAGCACTTTCTTTTTGCTCGAATCAGGCCCCTTAGGATCGGTTTGCGGGGCGTTTTTATAGTATCCGGGTTGATACCAGTCTGCGACCCATTCCTGTGCATTTCCGGCCATATCCAGCGCGCCGTATGGACTCTTGCCCTTCGGGTAACTGCCTACCTCGACCGGATGTTTTATTCCGCAACGTACGTAATTGGCGTGCTTGCAATCCACCATGTTTCCCCACGGGTATGGGTTGCCGGTATTGCCTCGAGCGGCTTTTTCCCATTCCGCTTCGGTAGGCAGGCGTTTATTTTTCCAGCGACAATAACTTTCGGCGCCTTTCCAATTGATTCCGACAACCGGCCAATTGCTCCTCGGCCTTGGAAAACCGCGTCCCGCAGCTTTACCGAACCTGGGTCTGCGGCATTTTCGTTTACGAACACACCGCATATATTCCCCGTAGGTGACCTCGGTAATGTCGATATAGAAGGCCCCCAGTTTAACCGGCCTTGCGGGGCGCTCGTCACGTTGATAAAGATCGGAACCCATCAGGAACTTGCCCGCCGGAACATACGCCATACCCCCCGGTGGCGTTTGGCCGGGCTCCGGCTGCACCTGGGAGGGGAACGATATAATCAGCAGCGTAATTGCCGCAAGAAGATAATAAGCCTTTCGCATCATCGGAAGTAATCTAATGAATAAACTCTTTCATTTCAAGGGCCGTATGCAATTAAATTATCATCAAAAAAATGCTCCCCTTGACAACCTTATTTGAAGATGGTAACGTTTGCTCGGTATTGAATGAACATTCATTCATCCGTTGGCCTGTCAATGGCGCGACAAAAACAAATGACCGAAAGAAAAACCGACAATAAGCGCCGGAAAATTCTACTCGCGGCGATAAATGTCTTTTCATCGAAAGGTTTTCACGGCAGCAAAGTAAGCGATATCGCAAAGGAAGCCGGTGTAGCCGACGGAACTATTTACCTGTATTTCAAGAATAAAGACGATATACTCATACAGCTTTTCGACGAAAGCTTGAAAGTAATGTTGGGGAATATGCATCAAGCCCTGATCGAGAAAAAAGATCCGCTCGAAAGAATAAAGGTTTTTATCCTCATGCATTTGGATAGCGTCGAGAAGTATCAAAGCGTGGCGGAAGTTATGCAACTCGAGTTGAGACAAAGCCATAAGTTTATGAAAGAAAACGTGCCGAAGCGTTTCGGGGAATATCTCAACATTATCGGCGATACCGTGCGCAGTGGCCAAGAGGCGGGCATCATCCGAAAAGATGTGCATCCTGCAATGATCAAAAGTGCCATTTGGGGAGCAATGGATGAAATCGCCCTGAATTGGGTGCTGACCAAGCAAAGGAAAAAGAAGACTTACGATTTGGAGGATTGTGCCGAAAAACTCGCAAACATATTCGTTATGGGACTTGAAAAATCCTGAAGTCGACCGACGGCGGTTGACAAGTAAGCGGTGACGTGATACGAATACAGCAGCATTTAATTTATATTCTATTGTGCCTTGGCGATTAAAAACTTGTCTTGCGTGGAAATTACCCTTATGAAAGGAGGATAGAGGTGAAAATCGTAGTGTGTATGAAACAGGCGCCGGACACCGAAGCGAAAATCGTGGTTAATCCCGACGGGTCCGGTATCAATTTTGACGGTGTAAAGTTCGTTATGAACCCATATGACGAGTATGCCGTCGAACAGGCAATTCAACTCAAAGAAAAATTCGGTGGTGAGGCTATCGTGGTGACTTTGGGGCCCAAGCGGGTCGTAGAGGCCATGAGAACCGCATTAGCCATGGGCATGGATAAAGGCGTGCATATAGACGACCCTGCCCTGGAAAATGCAGACGCTTCAGCTACCGCCAATGTACTTGCGGCCGCTCTTAAGGAGATAGGTGCGGATATTATACTTGGCGGCAAGCAGGCGATAGATTATGACCAGTCCCAGGTGATGGCCTATGTCGCTGAATTATTGGATATGCCGCAAGTGTCCAACATTTCCCTCATGGAAATGGCCGAAGACGGCAAGAGCGCCAAGGTAAGTCGCCGTATCGAGGGCGGCGCCGAGGTGTACGAGGTGTCGTTGCCGGCGGTCATGTCTTGCGAAAAAGGGCTGAACGAACCTCGTTACGCTTCTTTGCCCGGAATCATGAAGGCTAAGAAGAAAGAAATCAAGGAACTGGATCTGGCTTCCAGCGGCGTTGGCGCCGATGATGCCAAAAACAAAATTGATATAAAAAATTTCATGTCTCCGCCGGAGCGACAGGCCGGGAAGGTTATCGAGGGTGAACCCGAGGAAACCTCCGCCGAGCTCGCAAAATTGCTCCGCGAAGAAGCGAAAGTGATATAGGAAAGGAGGCCGATCATGTCCGAAGGCATTCTTGTATTTGCGGAACAGCGTGAAGGAAAGATGCGTAAAAGCGCCCTCGAAGGTCTTAACATAGCTGCGCAACTCTCCGGCGACATTGGTGGATCTGTAAATGCCGCCGTTATCGGGAAGGAAGTTTCTTCCCTTGCCGACAAGTTGGGTAAATGCGGCGCGGCAAAGGTATACGTGGCTGAGGGGGATGCGCTTGAAGTCTATTCCCCCGAGGGTTATGCCAAGGCGCTCGAGGCCATAATCAAGCAGGCGGACCCTGCAGTGGTTCTTGCCGGTTACACGGGGATGGGCCGCGATTTAATGCCCAGAGTGGCCGCAAAGGTAGGTGCCGGACTCCTCTCCGATTGCACCGATCTTAAAGCGGAAGGCGGTAAGGTGGTGGCAAAGCGCCCGGTATACTCCGGTAAGGCTTATATCGAAAGCACAATTCCCGAAAGTATTCAGATGATTTCGATAAGGCCCAACACTTTTCCTCCCGTCGATGAAGGTGGCGGTTCGGCGGAGGTGGTCAACGTAGATGCCTCCGTCGATATGAGCGTTATCAGGGCCGTGGTGAAGGAAATAGAGAAAACTGTCAGCTCGCGCCCGGAGCTTACCGAGGCGGACATCATCGTCAGCGGCGGGCGCGGTATGAAATCCTCGGATAACTTTAATATCATCGAGGAACTTGCCGACGTCCTCGGCGCCGCCGTTGGAGCCAGCCGCGCTGCGGTGGACAGCGGATATGCGGAACAGGCCATCCAGGTGGGACAGACGGGCAAGGTGGTCAACCCGAATCTTTACATAGCATGTGGAATTTCCGGCGCCATTCAACACATGGCGGGCATGAGAACGTCAAAGGTCATCGTCGCTATCAACAAAGATGCGGAAGCTCCGATTTTCCAGGTTGCCGACTACGGTATTGTTGACGACCTTTTCAAAATAGTGCCGCTGTTGACACAAGAGATCAAGAAACTCAAAGCGGAATAATCAATCCAAATGGACAAGAGATTAAAATCCCTTGTCCGGTACGATTGGCGGCTCACTCCATACATCAAGGGGTGGGCCGCTTTTGCATAAAATCGTCACTGACAACACTCACCGAAAACGATCCATGGGGCGTGCATGGATCGACGTAAATTCGACGCTTAATAAGAATGCTATAATACGAATTATCAAGGCCGGCGATTTTTGCAATGCCTTCCGTTGACTTGTAGCCGGTATTGTGGTAATTTCCTCGTGAATCACAAAAGACCCAAATCGCAAGGGGATCAATATGGCGGAAAAAGTAATCGGCATTGACTTGGGAACAAGCACCTCGGCGGTCGGAGTAGTCGAGGATGGAGTCGCCAAGATAATAGCCAACGATAAGGGTGAAACAATTCATCCTTCCGTAGTGGCTTTTCTCGAAGACGGTAGCAGAATTGTGGGCAGTGATGCCAAGAGCAAGCTCCTTGTCGATCCTGAAAATACCGTTTACAGCGCTAAGCGCTTGATAGGCCGCAAGTTTTTCTCCAGTGAGGTCAAAAAAGCCCAGGCCATTTGCTCGTTTAAAATAGTTGAAGGCGATAATCAGGATGTTCGCATCGAAATTCGCGGCAATCAGTACTCGTTGAGTGAAATCAGTTCTTTTATTCTCATGGAAATGAAGAGAATTGCCGAAGCCTATCTGGGCGAAGAGGTAAAAAGGGCCGTTATAACGGTTCCCGCCTACTTTAACGACGGTCAGAGACAGGCCACTAAAGACGCAGGCACTATCGCCGGAATGCAAGTGCTGAGGATTATCAACGAGCCCACCAGCGCCGCCCTTGCGTACGGATTCGGAAAAGGTCTGCAACAAAGAATTGCTATTTACGACCTGGGTGGCGGGACTTTTGATATTTCAGTACTGGAAATAGGCGATGACATATTCGAGGTTATAAGCACCGCCGGCGATACATACCTCGGCGGCGACGACTTTGACGACAGATTTATCGATTATCTGGCGGAAACCTTCTTCAAAGAACACAACATCGACTTGCGCACCGATAAATTAGCGCTGCAAAAACTGAAAGACGCGGCTGAAAGAGGAAAATGGGACTTGAGCGAAAACCTCGAAACGGAAGTGGCAATTTCCGCTATCGCCGATACGGTAGGCGGAGCGATTGATCTTCGAGCGAACATCACCCGAAATTACTTCGCAAAACTCGTCTATGACCTTATCCAGAAGACCTTTAAGGTTTGTGACGAGGCTCTGCAGAACGCCGCTCTTACCGTAGACCAACTTGAAAGCGTCATTCTTGTTGGAGGCCCCACCAAGATGAGCATCATCAAGGAGGCGGTTGAGAGCTATTTCTTTAAAACGCCTCAATCGGGCATAAACCCGGAGGAAGTCGTTGCACTGGGCGCGGCAATCCAGGGAAACGCTCTGATGGAAGCCAGTTCCAGCAGCCTGTTGCTCGACGTGACACCCATGTCTCTGGGTATAGCCACTGCAGGCGGGCTGATGGATAGACTCATCGCACGCAATACGCCCATACCGACCGAGATGAGCCGAATATACACCACTACTCGTGACAATCAGGAATCGGTCAACATCAGGATATACCAGGGCGAAAACCGCATGTACGAGGAGAACGAGCCGCTGGGCGAAGTGCGACTCGCCGGCATACGACCCGGCAGGAAAGGCGAACCCAAGGTTAAAGTCACCTTCGAGATAAATGCCGACGGTATCGTTGAAGTCGATGCTGAAGACGTGGACACCGGTCAGGCGCAACACACCACGCTGAACATTTCAGGCGGATTGTCTAGAGAGGAAATAGACAAACTCCGCTCAAAATACGATGGCGACTCGGATGTCGCAGCCAGAACATGATTATTTCATTAATATTTGCAGCGTGAGGTTCTTATGGCCATTGACGAACGAAAGAAAATAGAAATCAACTCGATATCGCGGTTGATAAATGAGCTTGACTATTATCAGATACTCAAGATTCCACAAAACGCCTCGTCCTCCGATCTCAAGGCCGCATATTTCCGCGAATCCCGGAATTATCACCCGGACAAGTATTACAACGAACCACCCGAATTTAATAAGAAGGTAACCACTATATTCAAGCGTATAACCGAAGCTTATAAAATCCTCTGCGATCCCGAAACCCGCGCTATATACACAGAAGGCATCAATGGCGCCAATCGAGCTAAAAACCTCAGATACATTCACGGCGTCCAGGGCGGCCCGCCGAAGGAAGATGAAGGACAGACACCGATGGGCCGGAAATATTTCCAGATGGGGAAAATGGCCCTGAACAACATGGATTACAAGGGCGCCAAAATAAATTTCCAGCTTGCGCTCAAAATGGAACCTAAAAACGAATCCTTCCAAAAACGCCTCGCAGAGGCCGAAGAAATGCTTAAAATGAAAAAGAAGTAGGAGTAAAATATTCCGAGTGAGATTGGCGGAGTCCGAAAGGGCTCCGCTTTTTAGTGATTCAATCGCCGCGCGGGTACCGGACGGCGGCATCATCCTGACAGGGGTGATATGAAACAACGGCTTTCTTCGTGGGCAATACAATTGCGGTGGGCTGCTATTATAATCCTACCTCCGACGGTGGCTTATGCATTATCCCTCGATGCGCCCTTTCATTTCGACACAAAAAAAGCGCTACTGACAACGCCGATTCTCCACAGAATCAACGACATAGGCGCAATAATAAACTTCGACCCATACCTTCCGCGTCCATTGTTTCACATATCACTTGTCCTGGACTGGCAACTCAATAACGGCTTACCCTTCGGGTTCCACCTGACGAACATCCTCTGGCACATTGCGGCAGTACTTCTCCTCTGGAAGGTGCTGGACAAGCCGGCCGGCAAAACCGGGGCAAGCCCGACTTTAAGCGCCGGCGCCGCTCTGCTCTTCGGACTCCACCCGATTCTTACCGAAAGTGTGACTTATATATGGGGCAGATCGGGAGTGATGAGTACGGTTTTCATGCTTGTCTCATTGCTTTTTTACCTGCATGCCCGGGGGGAAAATAAAACCCGACTCGCGCCTTTTTTAGCTTCCGTGGCGGCATTCATAGCCGCGCTGGCCGCCAAGGAGACCGCCGCCGTATTGCCCTTACTGCTTATCGGCGTCGAAGTAGCCTGTTATGATAAAAGAGGTTTTTGGAAACCGTTCGCCCGTACGGTTCCTTTTCCGGCGTTTGTCGCGCTGATTTTTGCCTGGCGGCTGGCAACCTATGGCCGGCTGGTCTTTGATGTGGAAGAATCATACGCATCGCACCTGGCTCGCCAAGTCTGTGTAACGGCAGGTTATCTTCGCATGTTGGCGTGGCCGTTCGGGCTGAGTGTAACGCACCACGTGCCTGATACATACCCTGCGGCGCAGGTGGCGGCGTCTGCCGCGCTTATCGCCGCCATCGCGACGGCGTCGGTTTTTTTCATTAAGCGCAAACCGCTGCTGTGGTTTGCAGGAGTATTATTTTTCGCCGGTTTGGCTCCTTTTTTCTTCATACCGTTGAACGATCGCATGGTCGAGCGCAACCTTTACCTGCCCGCAATGGGTTTTGCACTGCTCCTTTCAACAGGTATTCACTCCATCGCCCCGAAATGGAGAAACGTGATGCTGGCGGCGGTTGCGGTATGCTTTTTCATAAACACAACGGCAAGGAACAGAGTTTGGCTTACCGAGTACTCATTGTGGAAGGATGCCGCACAGAAGGCCCCTCTTGAAGCCCGTCCTCGAGCGCAATTGGGCGCGCTGGCGCTTGTCGCAGAGGATATCGAAAGGGCGGAGCGGTTCTTGAACGGCGCTATTGCCATCGACACTCGAAATGCCGATGCGCATAACAATCTGGGGGTGATTTACCTTCAAAAGGGCGATGTGGATCGCGCGGGTTATGAATTCGCTTCCGCGATAAACGCCGATAACGACCATGTCGAAGCACATCTCAATTACATCCGCACTCTCATCAAGCGCGGCGACCGGGAAAAAGCTGAAGCACTCCTCGGCAAGATTGTAAGACGCCTGCCTACGCTCGTGGCGGCGAAAGTAATGCTCGGAGAGATTTACAGGCTACAAGGACAGCCCCTTTTGGCAATTGAGCTTTATCGGACCGCATGGCGACTTGATCCAGAAAATTCGAGTGCCGCGCTCGGAGCGGGTTTGGCGTGCTTGCAGGCGAGACAAAAAACTGAAGCACATACCTGGCTGGTAAGAAGCCTGCATCTTAAACCGAAAGACACTAAAGCACACCGCGCGATGGGCATGTTGCTTTTCGGCGAGGGCGACTTCAGCGCCGCAGCCGAAGAATACGAAAAAGCCCTGTTATACTCCCCTGCCCCCGATCTGGAAATTCTGGCGGACTTGGGCATCGCGCTGATGCGCGCGGGCCGCTGGAACGAAGCGATGGCCGTATTTCAGAGGGAAAGAGATTTGAGATCTTCGGATCCAAGGCCGTACCTGCGTTTGGCGTTGCTGGAAGAAAAGAAGGGCAATATCGCCAAGGCGAAAGCTATTTATACCAAAGCGCTTGAGTTGGATCGCAGCGGGAAATTGCGCCCCGAGATCGAGGCAATACTCAAGCGACTGGAAACGTTGGAATGATTTGCGATTTTTGATTTTAGATTGCCGATTGTCACTCACAAATCGCAAATCAAAAATTTGAAACGGGTTTTGCAGCTATGAAGAAGAATCTGAAAATTATTCTGGTTAACACCAACCTCATGAAACCGCTCATCGCTCCCATCGGGCTTGATTACGTGGCGGAGGCGGTCGAGGCGGCAGGGTTCGAGCCGGTGCTTGTGGACCTTGCACTGGAAGACAACCCCGATGGCGCTATCGAGAGTGCTTTCCGGGGAGAAAATTCCCTCCTGGTCGGAGTGACGGTTCGGAATATCGACGATTGCTACATGGCGAGCGGTGAATGTTTCCTTCCCGAGATACGAAGCCGGATAAAAAAAATAAGGGCCGCGACGAACTCCCCGATACTCGTCGGCGGCGTCGGGTATTCGATAGACCCTGCGGCGGCATTGGAAGACATTGGCGCGGATTATGGCATCAGGGGAGATGGCGAGACGGCATTGATCGAGCTTGCCCGAAGATTATCCACCGGCGAGGATGTTTCCTCGATACCCGGTCTGGTATTTCACTCAGACGGGCAAATAATTGAAAATCCGCCGCTGCCTGCCAAATTGAACGAGTTGATGCCTCGCCGTCGATCTTTCGTGAACAATCTTGCCTATTTCAAGCTCGGCGGACAAGGCTCTATCGAGACCAAGCGGGGATGCGACGGAAAGTGTCGCTATTGCGCCGATCCCGTGGCCAAAGGGAGAACGGTGCGGCTCATGCCGCCGGCCGGGGTGGCTGATGAAATCGAGGCGCTGCTGAATCAGGGGGTGGACGTATTGCATCTGTGCGACAGCGAGTTCAACTTGCCGCCCGCACACGCCCTCGAGGTGTGTGAAGAACTGATCCGAAGAAAAATGGGAGATAAAATCAGGTGGTACGCATATCTCGCCCCCGCTCCCTTTTCGCGGGGACTAGCCGAATCCATGCTCGCGGCAGGCTGCGTGGGGATAAACTTCGGTGCAGACAGCACTCACCCGTCAATCTTGCAGAGCCTCGGCCGCAATTTCACAGCGGAAGATATACGAACCGCCGTCGATGAATGCCGAAGGACCGGGATCAAGGTCATGCTCGATCTACTAATCGGCGGGCCGGGGGAAACACCTGAAACCGCACGGCACACCATCGAAACGGTAAAGGACATGAACCCCGACAGGGTGGGTATCAGCCTTGGAGTTCGGGTGTTTGCCGAAACGCCGTTGAGCGAATGGACAAAAAGCCGAAAGATAGAGTTGCATCGGCCCGGCAGTCATGGCAGGGAGGGCTTGCTTTACCCTGTTTTCTATATAAGCCCGGAACTCGGTTCCAAGCCGGAAGAAGTCGTTGGGGATTTCGTTCAGGACGATCCACGATTCTTCTTCGCCGATCCGAGAAAAAAGGGCCGAAATTACAATTATAACGACAACCAAATCCTCGTCGACGCCATCGCCCGAGGCTACCGTGGCGCGTATTGGGACATACTCCGCCGCCTGGCCGAAGAAAGCACCGAAAAATGATCTTGATTACTCTAAAGGGTAAATCATGGCTTTAAGAGTTGAGTTCGCGGGGGGTAGATTATCACCGACCTTCCAATCGAGGATTTCGAATGTCATGTGTGTGCGCAATATACCTTTTATGTTGCTGAACTCATAGCCGCAGCATCCCAGACATCCGGTTTCCGATTCGGGCGGATCTTCCATCGAATCGTCATCCATAATGATGAGCTTGCCGGAACCTTTAGTTAATGTCACCCGTAAGGCTTTTTCCGCACCCGCTATGATGAACCAATTGCCCCGGTGTTCGCCCTCAGTGCCATGCCCGTCCACGAGCTCACCTTCAAGCTGATCGGACGTCACCACCTTGAGTCCCGAGGCATTGTCGGATAAGTCGAGATATATCCTTAAAATTCCATCCCTGATGCCTTGTGGTGGAAAATCGAAGGTATACCCGATTTCGAAGTGATCGGGGAAATATTCGGATTCTCTTGTAAAAGTTACATCCTCGTCTCCGACCGGTATCGAACCGTCCCATCGCGAACGCACAATTAACGGCCCTTGAGCTAAAGAATCCGCCTCAACCGCCATTACGTTTTCATCGACCTCAAGCTCTTCCGTATACAATCGGATCTTCAGCCTATCAATAAGATTCAGGCCCGAGATATTTAATTCATCGAGAAGATTTGGGCTCTCGGAATTAAAAGCTGTAACATAGAATTCCGTCGAGACTCTTTCCGGCGTTTTCGAAAAGTGCACAAATTCCGCTTTATCCGACGATTCGGAAACATGCTCGCGGTATAGGTAAAACCATGCCTTACCACCTCTCCACCCGGTGACCTCGACGACCCGGACATCCTCCCCATTTCTCGACGCTGCCAATTGGTCGTCTCGGTCTCCACCTTCAGCCGCCGGCGCAAATATCGAGTCGCCTCTCTGCACCGTCTCATATTTTTCAAGGTCTAATTCGTTATCCAGTTGAAAAACCACATCAGTCATCAATCCATTTTTAACGGACATCAGCCTGAATTCGTCTCGTCTGCCGCCCAGAGGCCCCACTAGAATGCGTATCAATCCCTTCGCGTCTCGCATTGTAGCCTCCTGCACGGTGGGAGGCACGGGCTTGGATGCCTCACGAGGTAGCGTATGAGCCCTCGGTTCCGGTGGCTTTTCAGGCGGTTCCGGCGGCTCGAAAAATTCTTCCTCATCTTCACCTGCGGTATTGTAAGCATCAGAGGCGTCATCCATGGAGAGCGGCTCGGAGATACCCGTGGAATCTTCTCCTCCGACGAATATCATAATCAAAACAATCGACACCGAAATGAGCAATATGGCCGCAATGGCAAGAAACTTTACGTTGCGCCTGGAACGGGAACGCGCGTATGAGGTAACCTCGATGCCGCAATTGGCACAGTAAATATCGTCAGGCTGCTCGAAGCCGCATTTTGGACACTTCATCGACTCATATCTCCACCGGGGAATTTACGGCCCTAAAGCGCTTATGTCAACTATAACG
>CAZDAF010000066.1:0-12781 GCA_964503115.1 uncultured bacterium | reverse complement strand
CCTCATAACCAAAATCTTAATTACCGATGCGACTGCGTGTCGGGGAGGGTGGCAAAATGCCGAATATAGAGGGGAACGGATATCGCGTTAGAAGAAATTACGCAAAAATCCGGAAGATTGTAGACATCCCCAACCTCATTAACATCCAAAAGGATTCCTATAACTCGTTCCTGCAGAAAGATGTTCCGGTCGAGGAACGTAACTCGATGGGTTTGCAGGGGGTGTTTAAGAACATATTTCCAATCGAGGACTTCAACCGAATCAGTTCCCTCGAGTTTGTGAAATATCGATTGGAAAAGCCGAAATATGATGAGGGTGAATGTCGGCACCGGGGCATAACTTATGCCGCGCCCATTCAAGTGACGATCAGGCTTGTGGTGTGGGATCCCATCGAAGGGATGGCCGAATGCACTCAATGCAAGCAGAAGTTCGATGAACCCGACCCGAGGGGATATTGTCCGAATTGCGGTGGAGAACTCGAGCAATCTCGAGAAATACGCGAAGTCAAGGAACAGGAAGTGTATTTCGGCGAAATACCGCTAATGACGGAGCAGGGCAGCTTTATAATCAATGGCACGGAGCGCGTTATCGTCAGTCAGTTGCACCGTTCGCCTGGAGTTTTCTTCGATCACGACAAGGGTAAAACCCACAGTTCCGGAAAACTGCTTTATTTCGCACGAATTATACCTTATCGCGGGTCGTGGATAGATTTTGAATTCGATCATAAGGATATATTGCACGTTCGCATCGACCGGCGCCGAAAGATGCACGCCACCGTCCTTCTTAAAGCCTTGGGTTACGAGACGGAAGTGCTGCTTAACAAGTATTACAAGTTCGAGAAAGTTCGCTTCGGAGAGGGAAACAAACTGGAAAAATCCGTTGACCCCGAATTGCTCGAAGGGCAACGGGCTTCTAAGGAAATCAGGCATCCCAAAACGGAAGAGCTGATAGTTCGGAAGGACAGAAAGATCACTAAAAGCGTACTGCGCAATATCACAAAAGCCCGCCTGAAGTGGATTCCGGTTAGTAAGGATGATCTGATGGGATGCGTTTTTGCAAAAGACATCATTCTTAAGGACACCGGAGAGGTTATCGCTGAGGCCAACGGCGAGATGACGCCTGAAATATTGGAGAAGTTAAAAGAAATTGGAACTAAGGAAATACCGCTGCTTTTCATCGATAACCTCCGGATCAGCGCTTCTTTCAGAAATACCCTGCTCGAAGACAAGACCAAAAACACGAACGAAGCCCTGGTCGAAATATACCGCAGACTCAGGCCCGGCGATCCGCCTTCCATCGATACCGCGAAGAACTTTTTCAAAGACTTGTTCTTCAACCCCGCCCGGTATGATCTCTCGAAAGTCGGCCGTCTCAAAATCAACCACAAGCTGGGTCTTAATCAGCCGTTGAGCGTAACCACTCTTACCCGCGAGGACATCCTTCTCGTTGTCGGATACTTACTGGGTCTGAAAGACGGGAAGGGCGAGATAGACGATATCGACCATCTCGGAAACCGTCGAATACGTGCCGTCGGAGAGTTGCTCGAGAATCAGTTCCGTATCGGGCTGGTGCGCATGGAGAAGGCGATCAAGGAGCGTATGAGCTTCCAGGAAGTCGACACTCTCATGCCTCACGATCTAGTGAACGCCAAGCCGGTCAGCGCTGTGATAAAGGAGTTTTTCGGTTCGAGCCAGTTAAGCCAATTCATGGATCAGACCAACCCGCTGAGCGAAGTGACACATAAACGTCGCTTATCCGCTCTGGGGCCGGGAGGACTCACAAGGGAACGGGCCGGATTCGAAGTGCGTGACGTTCATTCCACCCACTACGGTCGCATTTGCCCCGTTGAAACGCCGGAGGGGCCTAACATCGGTCTGATTGCCAGCTTGTCTACTTACGCCCGAGTGAACGAGTACGGATTCATCGAAACGCCCTATCGTACAATAAAAGATGGCCGCGTCTCAGACGAGGTTCGTTATCTATCCGCACTTGAGGAGAGTGATATTCCTATCGCTCAGGCCAACGCTCCCCTTGACGATAAGGGACGTTTCATAAACAAAATGGTAAGTGCCCGTATAAGGGGCGAGTTCACCATTGTGCCGCGTGAGAGGGTGGGGATGATGGACGTTAGCCCTAACCAGCTTGTGAGTATTGCGGCAGGCCTCATCCCGTTTCTCGAGCACGACGACGCCAACCGCGCGTTGATGGGCAGTAACATGCAGCGTCAGGCGGTACCGCTTCTGAAAACGGACTCGCCGTTGGTGGGTACCGGCATGGAAACGGTTGTGGCCCGCGATTCCGGCGTCACCATGATCGCTCGCCGCTCCGGCTTGGTGGAAAGCGTGGATGCCCACCGGGTAGTTATTAAATGTGATGAATTTTCCCCGAAATCAGGGCGTAGCGTGGATATCTATAACCTTGTTAAGTATCAGCGCTCTAACCAGAATACCTGTATGAACCAGAAACCGATAGTTTATGTGGGGGAAAAAGTCAAGAAAGGGCAGGTGATTGCGGACGGTCCGGCAACGGATAAGGGTGAGCTCGCACTTGGCCGTAACGTTTTGGTGGCATTTATGCCTTGGGGAGGATATAACTTCGAGGATTCCATACTGGTCAGTGAGCGGTTGGTGAGAGAGGACGTTTTTACAAGTATACATATCGAGGAGTTTGAGTGCATTGCGCGAGATACCAAGCTCGGCAAAGAAGAGATAACCAGGGATATACCCAACGTCGGCGAAGACGCTCTGAAAAACCTCGATGCGAGCGGCATTGTCCGAATAGGCGCCGAGGTCAAGCCCAACGACATACTCGTGGGGAAAATCACTCCAAAGGGTGAAACCATGCTCAGCCCCGAGGAAAAGTTGCTCAGAGCGATTTTTGGAGAAAAGGCGGGCGACGTACGCGATACCAGCCTCAGGGTGCCGCCCGGCATCCAGGGCATCGTTATCAACGCAAAAGTTTTCAGCCGGAGAGGGGCGGATATTGACGAGCGTTCCAAGGGAATTCAAAACAAGGAAATTCGCAAGCTGCTTGCCGATCGCGACGAGGAAGTTCGAATTATACGCGCCTCAACCGTCGCAAAAGTTAGCCCCATCTTTGTTGGACGTAATGCCGCCTCCAGGATGGCCGTGGAAAAAAGGAAGGTCTTGATCAAAAAGGGAGATAAAATAACCGAGGAACATCTCAAAGCCCTGGATCCGAACGATTGGAGAAATATTCCCGTTGATCTGACCGAGAACGGGGAAGAAAAAATTGCGCGTATTATCGACTATGCGCTCGAGCAAATAGACTTGGTAAAAGCAATCGCCGAAGAGAAAATAAACCGTCTTAAAAAGGGCGATGAGCTTCCACCGGGTGTTATCAAGATGGTAAAAGTTTATGTCACCATGAAGCGTAAGCTTGCAGTAGGCGACAAGATGGCCGGTCGCCATGGGAACAAGGGAGTTCTCAGCCGGATATTACCCGAGGAGGATATGCCTTACATGCCTGACGGCACCCCGGTGGACGTTATTCTCAATCCTTTAGGCGTTCCCAGCCGTATGAATGTCGGGCAGATACTCGAAACTCACCTCGGTTGGGCTTCCAGAGAACTTGGACGTCAAATGACCGAATTAATGAATAACAGCTATGACATTGCCACGTTGCGCAAGCAGTTGAACGCGATGTATGGAGGCATGAAGGTTACAAGGTTTTTAGGGAAGGCTGACGTCGATACGATAATTCGCATAGCGAAAGATCTCAAGCGCGGGATTCCTGTGGCGAGCCCCGTCTTTGACGGCGCCGAGGAAACGGAAATAAAACAGGTTCTTTTAAACGCCGGACTGCCTGAAAACGGGCAAACCGTCCTCTTCGACGGTAGAACGAGTCTGCCGTTTGATAAGCAAGTTACCGTTGGAGTGATGTATATAATGAAACTCCATCACCTTGTGGACGACAAAATTCACGCGCGCAGCATAGGTCCATACAGCCTTGTCACCCAACAGCCGTTGGGAGGCAAGGCTCAGTTCGGAGGGCAAAGACTCGGCGAAATGGAAGTTTGGGCCATGGAGGCCTATGGCGCTGCGTACTCTCTGCAGGAATTCCTTACCGTGAAAAGCGACGACATTGCAGGTCGAAATCGTATGTACGAGGCCATAGTTAAAGGTGAGCATACTTTCGATCCGGGGCTTCCCGAAAGCTTCAACGTGCTTTTGAGGGAGCTCCAGAGCTTGGCCTTCAACGTGGAACTTCTCCCCGAGGATGAAGGGGAGGGGGCTTAGGCTCCCAAAGGAGGGCAACTTGAAAGAAATGATTGCAATACAGGAAAAGCCCCGTGATCCATTGAGCTTCAACGCTGTTCGTATATCCATTGCCAGCCCGGAGAAGATCAGGGAATGGTCGCATGGGGAAGTCAAGAAGCCCGAAACCATCAATTACCGCACTTTCAAGCCCGAGCGCGATGGGCTGTTTTGCGCAAAGATTTTCGGCCCCGTCAAGGACTACGAGTGCAATTGCGGCAAGTATAAGCGAATGAAGCACCGTGGCATTATTTGTGAGAAATGCGGTGTCGAGGTTATAAAGAGCAAGGTTCGCCGCGAGCGCCTTGGGCACGTCGATCTCGCCACACCCGTCGCTCATATATGGTTCCTTAAATCTCTTCCTTCGCGTATCGGGACTCTACTGGATATGACTCTTAAGGAACTCGAACGAGTCCTCTATTTCGAGAGCTACACGGTAGTAGAGCCGGGCGACAGTTCCTACCGCGTGGGAGAACTTCTCAACGAAGAAAAGTACAGAAAGGCAGTCGAGGAATTTGGCCCGAAGTTCCACGCCGGTATGGGCGCAGAGACTATTCGCAAAATGCTGTCTTCTATCGATCTTGATGAACTTGCGGAGATACTGCGTATTGAAATGAGCGAGACATCGAGCGAGGCCAAGAAAAAGAAGCTTTCCAAACGCCTTAAAGTCACCGAGAATTTCCGCACCTCCGGCAACAAGCCCGAGTGGATGATTCTGGAGTGTATACCGGTTATACCGCCTGACTTGCGTCCTCTTGTGCCACTTGATGGCGGCCGCTTTGCCACAAGCGATCTCAACGATCTCTACCGGCGTGTTATCAATCGAAACAATCGGCTCAAGAAGCTCCTCGAACTCAATGCGCCCGACATAATCGTCCGAAACGAAAAACGGATGCTCCAGGAAGCCGTGGATGCACTGTTCGACAACGGCAAGCGCGGTAAAACCATCATGGGGCCGAATAAACGACCGCTTAAGTCACTTGCTGATATGCTCAAGGGCAAACAGGGGCGGTTCAGACAGAACCTGCTCGGAAAACGGGTAGATTACTCGGGACGAAGCGTTATTGTAGTCGGTCCTGAGCTTAAGCTTCACCAATGCGGCTTGCCGAAGAAAATGGCTCTTGAACTCTTTAAACCGTTTATATACAACAAGCTCGAGGAACGCGGCCATGCTTCAACGATTAAAAGCGCAAAAAAGATGGTCGAGCGGGAAAAATCGGAAGTATGGGATATTCTGGACGAGGTTATACGCGAGCACCCGGTGCTTCTTAACCGCGCTCCAACTTTGCACCGGCTTGGTATGCAGGCGTTCGAGCCGATTTTGATCGAGGGGAAGGCTATACAGCTTCATCCGCTGGTTTGCACGGCTTTTAACGCCGACTTCGACGGCGATCAGATGGCCGTGCATGTGCCGTTGAGCGTGGAGAGCCAGATCGAGAGCCGCGTGCTGCTGCTAAGCACCAATAACATTCTCTCTCCCGCTCACGGGCAGCCAATTATAGTTCCCAGTCAGGACATCGTCCTCGGGTTGTACTACATGACAAGGGAGCGTGCGCACGCCAAGGGGGAGAAGAAGGCATTTTCCAACCCCGATGAGGTCAGGTGTGCTTTCGATGCGGGCGAATTAAGCCTTCATGCCCATATATCCGTCAGAATAAACGGCAAGAAATACGAAACTACCACGGGCAGAGTGCTACTTCTCGAAATTCTGCCGGATCCCATACCGTTTGATGAGATCAATAGGGTTATGGACAAGAAAACGCTCGCCGCCCTTATCGACAGCTGCTACCGGCTATGTGGTATTAAGGAAACCGTCATACTTGCCGACCGGCTCCGCACCGTCGGCTTTACACAGGCGACGCTGGCCGGCGTAAGCGTATCCATAGACGATATGAAGATTCCGTCGAGAAAGGCCGAACTCCTGGATCGGGCCCAGAACCAGGTGCAACAGATTCAAAAGCAGTTTCTCGACGGGCTTATTACCGACGGTGAACGATACAATAAAGTTATTGATATTTGGGCGGGCGTTACCGAGGCGGTCAGCGGTGAGATGAAGCTCGAGTTGGGTGAGGAAATGATTCACGATCAGGAGGGCAATCAGCGCCAAATACCTGCTTTCAACTCGATCTGGATGATGGCTGATAGCGGAGCGCGAGGGTCGGACCAACAGATACGACAGTTGGCCGGCTTACGCGGACTCATGGCCAAACCCAGTGGTGAGATTATCGAAACGCCCATCACGGCAAATTTCCGGGAAGGGCTGACCGTGCTGCAATACTTTATCAGTACTCACGGCGCTCGAAAGGGGCTTGCGGACACCGCGCTAAAAACCGCCAACGCGGGCTACCTTACCAGAAGGTTGGTGGACGTTTCCCATGACGTAATCATTACCGAGCAGGATTGCGGCACTCTCGATGGAATCGAGGTCGGCGCTCTAATAGAGGGCGGTGAAATCATAGAACCGATGGAAAATCGTATCCTTGGTCGTGTCGCACTTGAGGACATACTCCACCCCGTTACGGCGGAAGTACTGGTCAGGGCCAACGAGGAGATCGACGAGGAAAAGGTGGCGCTTATTAGAGACGCCGGATTGCAAAAGGTGAGAATACGTAGCGTGCTCACTTGTCAATCGAGGCGGGGGGTTTGTATCAATTGTTACGGCCGCGATCTGGCTCGAGGACACAAGGTGAATATCGGTGAGGCAGTCGGAATAATCGCCGCGCAAAGTATCGGCGAGCCGGGAACGCAGCTTACCATGCGCACATTCCACATCGGAGGTACCGTGCGACACGCGCAGGAGCAAAGTACCTTGGAAGTTCGTAATGAAGGCGTTCTCAAATTCCACAATATCAGTACCGTTCGAAATAAGGAAGGCATCCTCGTAGTGATGAACCGAAACGGTGAAATCGCCATCGCGGATGACAGCGGCCATGAGCGCGAGCGGTATTCTCTGGTCTACGGTACTCACTTGTGGATTAATGAGGGAGATCGTGTCCAACCGGGCGAGAGAATTGCCGAGTGGGATATATATAATAACCCCCTGCTTACCGATGTTGAGGGTGTTATCAAGTTCGGAGATATTATCGAAGGCGTTACGATGCAGGAACAGCGCGACGAGTTCACCGGTCTTGCTCGAAAGGTTATCGTGCAACCCAAGGATCCGGAAAGCAGACCTCGAGTTTCAATAAAGGACAAGAATGGAAAAACGCTGAGAATTCCCGGTACACAGAGCGACGCTCGATACTTTATGCCCGTCGGCGCTATTATTAACGTTTCGGAAGGAGATGTTGTTTCTCCCGGAGACACGCTGGCGAAGATACCGCGCGAAACTACGAAAACCAAGGATATTACCGGTGGATTGCCCAGGGTGGCGGAGCTCTTCGAGGCCCGTAAACCGAAGGAATACGCAGTTATCAGCGAAATTGACGGCTTGGTAAAATTCGGAAAAGACACCAAGGGTAAGCGAAAGGTCATCATTATTCCGGACATCGGTGAACAGAAGGAGTATCTCATTCTCAAGGGCAAGCACATCAGTGTGCACGAAGGTGATCGAGTAAGGGCGGGAGAACCGCTGATGGACGGAGCTGTCAATCCGCATGATTTGTTGGCAGTGCTGGGCGAAAAGGCTCTTGCAAGATACCTCGTGGATGAGATTCAGGAGGTCTATCGTCTCCAAGGCGTCAAAATAAACGACAAACACATCGAAGTAGTTGTCAAACAGATGCTCAAACGCGTTCGTGTAACGGATTCAGGCGATACCGGTTTTCTTCTCGGGGAGCAAGTCGAAAAACACACATTCAAGCAAGCCAACGAGGAGATGATCGCTCAGGACAAGCGCCCCGCAATAGCCGAACCGCTGCTATTGGGCGTTACCAAGGCCAGCCTTTCCACGGAAAGCTTTATCAGCGCCGCAAGTTTCCAGGAGACAACCAAGGTGTTGACCGAGGCCGCTGTTTCCGGCAAGGTGGATTACATGCGAGGCCTCAAAGAGAACGTCATAATGGGAAGATTGATACCTGCCGGAACGGGTATGAACAGATATCGCAAGGTAGGAATGAAAGTTACTGAGGAATTAAAGCCCACGGCGGAGGAAGAGCTTTTGGCGGAAATGGAAATGGTAGAAGAAAAACTTCTGGGAACTTGATAAAGAGAGGTTCGAGTGCCTTGACATAAGCGATTCCATTAGTTAACTTCACATATTTAAGCAAAGGAGTGCCGTTTAGATAATGCCGACCATAAATCAGCTTGTAAGAAAACCTAGAAAAAAGATGCAAAAGCGGACATCGGCTCCGGCTCTTAAAAGCTGTCCGCAGAAGAGGGGCGTTTGTACCCGCGTTTACACTACTACGCCCAAGAAGCCCAATTCCGCGCTTCGGAAAGTGGCAAGGGTCAGGCTTACCAACAGCATAGAAGTAACCGCATATATACCGGGCGTAGGGCACAATCTCCAGGAGCACTCGGTGGTGCTCATCAGGGGTGGGCGCGTTAAAGACCTTCCGGGCGTGAGATACCATATCGTCCGCGGTACGCTTGATTGCCTCGGCGTGCAGGACCGCCGTAATTCCAGGTCCAGATACGGCGCCAAAAGGCCGAAATAGGTTGTTTGAAACGACCGGAGTTTAGAGGAGGCTGGTAAGGTGCCGAGAAAAGGAATGATTGATAAGCGGGTTATTAATCCCGACCCGAAGTATGGTGATCGGCTGGTGGCCAAATTTATAAACAGTCTTATGCACGACGGTAAAAAAAGTGTGGCCGAAAAAATATTTTACCAGTCCCTCGATGTGATAGCTGAAAGGACGAAGGATGATCCACTGAAGGTCTTCAAAAAGGCGGTCGAGAACGTCAAACCGCTGCTCGAGGTGAGGAGCCGCCGTGTGGGTGGTAGCACTTACCAGGTACCCGTCGAGGTGAGGACCGACAGGAAACAGGCGCTGGCTATAAGATGGATTATTCAGTTTGCCAGAAAGCGCAGCGAGAAAACCATGAGCTTGAGGATGGCCGGCGAATTGTTGGAAGCAAGTCAAAATAGAGGAAGCAGTATAAAGAAAAAGGAGGACCTTTATAAAATGGCCGAAGCCAACAAGGCCTTTGCTCATTACAGGTGGTAATTTGTCGGCAAAAAACCGGCATTCTAACATTCGAGAATTTTTATTATATGAAGAATTTAACGGCGGCACAGTATAAGGAGGTTATTTTAAAGTGCCAAGGGCTTTGCCCCTATCGCGAGTCCGAAATATCGGCATTATGGCTCACATCGATGCCGGTAAGACCACCACGACCGAGAGGATCCTTTACTACACCGGGATCAATTATAAAATCGGCGAGGTGGACGAGGGAGCTGCGACCATGGATTGGATGGTCCAAGAACGCGAGCGAGGCATTACTATTACCTCCGCCGCTACCACGTGCTTCTGGAGGGAACATCGGATAAACATAATTGACACCCCTGGACACGTAGATTTCACCGTAGAGGTGGAACGGTCACTGAGGGTTTTAGACGGAGCGGTGGCCGTTTTCGATTCTGTAGGAGGGGTCGAGCCTCAATCGGAAACTGTCTGGAGACAGGCTGATAAGTATAAGATCCCTCGAATAGCTTTTGTTAATAAAATGGATCGAGTAGGCGCCGATTTCCATCGCGTGCTCGATATGATGCGCGACAGATTGGACGCCAACCCGATAGCCGTCCAGATACCGTTAGGCGCGGAAGATGAGTTTAAAGGGGTTATCGATTTGATCGGTATGAAGGCCATAGTATACGAAGACGAAACCTTGGGAGCCCGTTTCAGGGAAATGCCCATACCGGAGGATTACGTATCCGAGGCGGAAAATGCCAGGGGAACGATGCTCGAAAGCTTGGCCGAATTTAATGAAACTGTTATGGTAGCTTACCTCGACGGCGGAGAGGTTACCGAGGCGGATTTGAAAGCGGCACTCAGAAGTGCTGTGCTCTCGCGAGAAGGTGTTCCGATACTTTGCGGCGCCGCATTCAGAAATAAGGGCGTACAACCGTTGATGGAGGCCGTTGTAGATTATCTACCCAGCCCTGAGGATATTCCACCCGTTGTAGGAAAACATCCCAAAACCGGAAAAAAAGAAATCAGGGAGGCCGCTGATGACGATCCGTTCAGCGCCCTCGTTTTCAAAATAACTTCCGATGAATACGTTGGGCAACTGACTTTCCTGAGGGTATATTCCGGCCATATTAAGACTGGTCAGCAGGTTTTTAACATATCGAAGAAAAAAAGAGAACGAATCGGCCGACTTCTGAAAATGCACGCAAACAAAAGCGAGGACGTCAAGGAAGTATGGGCTGGGGATATAGTTGCCGCAGTCGGAGTAAGAAACACGGCCACCGGGGACACGCTCTGCGAAGAAACGAAACCCCTACTCCTCGAAGCGATGGAATTCCCGGTGCCGGTTATAAGCGTGGCTATCGAGCCGAAAACGCAGGCAGATCAGGACAAACTCTTCACCAGTCTTGGAAAACTGGCACTTGAAGACCCGACGTTCCAGGTCAAGCAGGATCCTGAAACGGCTCAAACCATTATCTCCGGCATGGGTGAGCTGCATCTCGAGATCATCGTGGATCGTTTGATTAGGGAGTTTAAGGTACACGCCAACGTCGGAAAACCACAGGTAGCTTATAAGGAAACTATCACGAGTGTGGTGAAAGAGGAAAGTCGTTTCATTCGCCAGACCGGGGGCCGGGGCCAGTATGGGCACGTTATTGTCGAGGTTTTTCCCATCGATCAAAATAAAGGGTTTGTATTCGAAAACCGCACAAGGGGCGGGGTGGTGCCGAAGGAATTTATTCCGGCAGTTGAACGAGGTGTCCGTGAAGCGATGGAGGCCGGCCCGATAGCCGGTTTCCCGATGCTTGACGTGGGAGTCGCGCTGCTTGACGGATCACATCATGAGGTTGACAGTTCGGAGATCAGCTTTAAAATCGCCGGATCTATGGCATTCAACAACGCCGTAAAAAATGCCCGACCGGTACTTCTCGAACCTATAATGAGCGTAGAAGCCATTACGCCGGAAGAATATACCGGAGAAGTAATCGGGGATATAAATAAAAGACGTGGAAGTGTTTTGAGTATGGAGTCCAGGAAAAGAGTCCAAGTGGTTCAGGCCCGGATACCTCTGGCGGAAATGTTCGGTTACACCACGGAACTGAGATCGATGACTCAGGGCCGTGCTACACATACCATGCAGTTTTTAAAGTATGAAAAACTACCCCGGCAACTTGAGAAAGATATAGTCGCAAAAGTCATGGGGTACGTATAGAGCTACATTATAACGGAGGAAGTCATGGCCAAGGAAAAATTTGTACGGGACAAGCCGCATGTGAACATAGGGACGATAGGTCACGTGGATCACGGCAAGACGACGTTGACGTGCGCGATAACGCAGTATTTGGAGAAGAAGGGATTAGCGCAGTACATTCCGTTTGATGAGATCGACAAGGCGCCCGAGGAGCGAGAGCGTGGAGTGACGATCAACCTGGCGCATGTGGAATATTCGACGGACATTCGTCATTATGCGCACGTGGACTGCCCCGGTCATGCGGACTATATCAAGAACATGATAACGGGTGCGGCGCAGATGGACGGAGCGGTATTGGTTGTTAGCGCAGCTGACGGGCCGATGCCTCAGACGCGCGAGCATATACTTTTGGCACGTCAGGTTAACGTACCGTCGATAGTGGTGTATTTGAACAAGGTGGACATGGTGGACGATCCGGAATTATTGGATTTGGTGGAGCTTGAGGTGAGAGAGCTTTTGAGCGTATACGATTTTCCGGGCGATGACATACCTGTGATACGTGGTAGCGCGTTGAAGGCTTTGGAGAGCGGTGGAGATGCCGATAATGAAGCGAATAAATCCGTTCAGGAACTTTTGGACGCTATCGATTCTTACATACCCGAGCCCCAGCGGGACGTAGACAAGCCTTTTTTGATGCCGATTGAGGACGTATTCAGCATATCCGGTCGAGGAACGGTGGTGACGGGTCGAGTCGAACGCGGCATAGTGCACATCCAGGACGAGATGGAGATGGTTGGATTCAAGCCTACGGAGAAGACGGTGATAACTGGCATTGAGATGTTCCGCAAGCTATTGGACGAAGGTCGCGCGGGAGACAATGTGGGTTTGTTGCTTCGTGGAATCAAGCGTGACGAAATCGAGCGCGGTCAGGTTATAGCGAAGCCCGGCAGCATCACTCCACATACGAAATTCAAGTCGGAGGTATACGTATTGACGAAGGAGGAGGGCGGTCGTCACACGCCGTTTTTCAAGGGTTATCGTCCTCAGTTTTATTTACGAACGACGGACGTGACGGGAACGATCAAGCTTCCCGAGGGAGTGGAGATGGTGATGCCCGGTGACAATGTATCGATGGAAGTTGACTTGATCACGCCTGTTGCTTTGGAGAAGGAGCTTCGGTTTGCAATACGCGAAGGCGGCCGCACTGTCGGTGCCGGCGTCGTCAGCGAGATCATCGAGTA
>CAZDAF010000065.1:0-12907 GCA_964503115.1 uncultured bacterium | reverse complement strand
ACAACGTCGACTCCTCACCCACGCTGATTAATTGCATTTTTACCGGCAATACGGCAGGTGAAAGCGGTGCAGGGACCATGAGGTATGGGGGCGCCATCTATAACGGAGGTAACTCGAGTCCGGTTATTTTTAATTGCAGCTTCAGCGGTAACAAGGCGATCGATGCAGGTGGCGCAATATATAATTCGGGCGCCTCCCTCACATTGACTAATTGCATTCTATGGAATGACACGGCCCCCAGTGGAAAGGAAATTGGCGGTCCCGCCACCGTGATCTACAGCGATATCGAAGGGGGGGGATACGCCACAGAAGAAGGCAATATCGATCTTGATCCGCTGTTTGTGGACTACCCCGACCTGCACGTGCCGATCAATTCTCCGTGCGTCGACGCAGGCACCGGCAGCGGCGCTCCAGCCGGCGACATGGACGGCAATCCCCGCCCCAGCGGGTTGGGACACGATATGGGGGCCTACGAATATCAGTTCACCCCGTACTGTTCCATCCTTTTGTATTGTCCGTCTACTGCAAGGGAGACCGCGCCCATAAGTTGTCCTGTCGAGTACAACTACCTTGAATGCTCGGGTTCACTTTCGTTGGGAGTCGGTAACACCTGCACCGGAGCAAGTGTGGTGGATTACGGTGACGGATCGGGGACTTACTCCGCCCCGGCCCAGGGAGTGGGAGCCGGCTCATGCGTGGCTGAAGTGCAATTGGCTGCGGACGGCGTTTCCACTTCCGAAACGATCCTGATAGTCCCCGGTGTAATCTGGTACGTGGACAAAGGCGCTACCGGAGCCAACGACGGCACTTCATGGACGGATGCATTCACCAAGGTTCAGGACGCGGTTGATGCGGCTCTTGCCGGTGACGAGATATGGGTAGCTGAAGGGTATTATTACCCCGCAGGATCGGATCCGGTTATTCAAATGAAAGACGGCGTCGATATTTACGGCGGGTTCATGGGAACGGAGAGTAGCCTCGGCGAGCGCGGCAATCCTGCCGATCACCCGACTATCCTCGACGGACAAGACGATCTTTATCACGTGGTTATTGGCGCTACCGATGCAAGGCTGGACGGCTTCAAGATAGAAGACGGGGATGCGGATGGAAATATCGGAAATGATAATTACGGCGCCGGAATGTTGAACGACGGGGTTAACAACCTACTGGTGGATAATTGTATTTTCGATAACAACAACGCCGGTTGTCCATACGATTATTTTCCTTATTACAACACTCGAATCCTTGGCTATGGCGCGGGCATGGCTAATTTGAACAACTCGACGGTAACTATAAGTAACACCATATTCAGCGACAACTTCGCATTGGGAGATGGCGCCGGTATGCTGAACAGTTCCAATTCCTCGGTCACATTGACTGATTGCACTTTCACTGACAACGAGGCCATGTATTATTATTTTAGTCTTAAGGGCGGCGGGCATGGCGGCGCAATCGAGAACGCCGGCGACACCGTTATCGGTAATTGCATATTCAACGGGAACGATGCATCTGGTGCGGGGATGCTGGGTAGCGTAGGCAGCGGCGGCGCTATCAATAACTCGGCGGGGTATCTTTTTGTAAGCGATTCCGAATTCAGAGGCAATGGAGGTCTGGGAACCTTATGGGGTGGAGCAATAAGCAACTGGTCGGATTTGACGGTAGCCAATAGCAAATTTTTCGGGAACTACGGTCAAATGTACGGGGGCGCAATCTTTACGAATTCCACATCCGCCGAAATCACCAACAGCTTGTTCGTGAACAACGATGCCAATGAAGGTGGAGCTATATACAATAGTTCATCGTTAACGATAACAAACTGTACATTAACTGGGAACGACGCCTCGCGTGGCGGTGGAATATATAATGACTCTTCCGGTCTCACAATCAGTAATAGCATTTTATGGGATGACAATGCGTCGAACGGCCCTGAGATTTATGATACCGGCGCCGTCGCCATCGTGAACTATAGCGATGTCCAGGGCGGCTGGACGGGAACAGGCAATATCAACGTCAATCCGCTGTTTGTCAACGCCCCCGTTTTCTGGGATATCACCACCGCGAGCGGGACGACGACCACCATAGAAGTGGCAAGCGCCACTCCGGAATACGTTGTTGATGATGTTATCGAGATCGAGAATGACGGTGTTGCGCGCACAGTATCCGCAGCATCCGGCACGACAGTAACATTCGCCCCGGCGTTATCAGACCCCTCGATTACGGGAATGCTTGTTGAAATCTGGGGTCCCGGCGCTTCGAACCTCGACGAGGATTTTCATTTGCAATCCGGCTCGCAATGCATCGATAACGGCACCGCAACCGGCGCACCGAGCGATGATCTTGACGGCAACCCGCGCCCGTCGCCTCCGGGCGGGGATTTCGACATGGGCGCTTATGAATACCAGTGGCCGTGAGGGTTTAAGCGCCACGTCGATAGCTCATGCCTTAACACCGGCAGCGTCAACGTTGAGACCCTTCGCCTCATACGGGCCTCGCTTTGCTCGGTACGCTCAGGGTGACAGTTCCTTCGACAAGCTCAGGACATGCTTCAACCATTTATCGACAACCTTCTCCTTTCAGATTGCGGGCAGGCTTCATCCGCCGGAATCATAGCGTCCGACCTGCGCATCGCGCGCCATGGTTCCATGGTTTTACATCTTGATTTCGTAATGTTTTTTCGATTTTTTTCAATGCATCATTTTTACGGTTTGATGATAACGCCTCTGTCGCATTTATTTTTTAAGTCTGCTATATGATATATTTGAATAAGAGTGATCATGAAAGATTCGATACGCTGTACCATCGAAAGTCCCTGGCACCTGGCGGCGCGCCTGCCGGCGATTTTTCTGCGCTCCTTGCTCGACCCGAGATTCAGGATGGGTTACAAGTTTGCCCGCTTTGGGCAATCGATCATGTCCATCTCGAAGTTCATGCCCAAGGCCAGGAACCGCGCCATCATCGAGAAGAACGTTATGATCCCCATGCGCGACGGGATACGCCTTTGTGCGGACGTTCATCGTCCTGCTGAAGATGGCCGCTACCCTACTCTTATAATCCGCCATCCTTACGGCCGCTACCTGTTTAACGCACCCGCCCGCCAATTTGCAAGGCAGGGTTTTGCGGTGGTTCATGCGGATGAGCGCGGGCGATTCGGTTCCGAAGGCGAATGGTACATCTTTCGCACTAACGGGGCCGACGGCCGCGACCTGTGCGAATGGATCGTTGGGCAGCCCTGGTCGAACGGACGGATCGGGGGGTGGGGCTCGTCCATGCTCGGCATCAACCAGTGGTTCCTGGCATTTGACAACCCTTTGGTCACGGCCATCAGTCCGAACATGGGTTGCGGAGACGTACGCCGGTTCATGCATTTCGGCGGCGCCAAGCCCCTTTCTGCGCTGGCGCTGTTAGGCAACTGGGTTGCAATACGCAAAAACACGCCGATGATTGACCTGTATCTGTGGTTATCATCCCTGTATGAAGCGCTCCCGATAGCCGACATCATCCATCCCTCAATCGGCAGGCTCGACTGGGTCGAGGACCTTATCGCCCACGATACATACGATCCATTCTTCGATTACCTTTCTTGCGAGGGAAGATACGAATCCATCCACGTCCCCTCATTCGGCATTACCGGATGGTACGACATGTTTTGCGATTCGATGATCGGGGACTTCCAGAATCTGCGCGCTACCGGAACCGAGGCTGCCGGCAAGAGCCGCATCGTAATCGGTCCATGGGGGCACTACTGGGCCTCCACCATGAAGGAGTTGGACGAATACATCCGCTATTCCGGCCTCGAAACGCTCAGGTGGTACGAGCACTTGTTCAAAGGGGAGAAAAACGGTGTCGAGGAATGGCCGGCGGTCCGATACTATGAGACGGGCGCCGACAAATGGCGGTCTTCGGAAGAATGGCCGCCGCCGGGAACAAAAACTGAAAGATTCTACCTGGCCGGTGAAGATAAGGCCGGAGCTTCTCTCGAAGATGGAACGCTTTCGGGGAAAAAAACCGGAAGCTCCATGCCGCCCCATGCCTTCACTTACGACCCGGCGGACCCTGTACCGACCATAGGTGGCGATCACCTCTTCTTCAACCACGGGAGGAAAAATCAGGCTCGGCTTGAGAGTCGCCCCGACGTCCTTGTCTATCGTACGCATTCACTTGAAGAACCGGTCAATATCGCCGGGCCGATCCGGGTAGTGCTTCACGTTTCGACCGATGCGCCGGACACCGACTTCACCGCCAAGCTTGTTGACGTATGTCCCGACGGCAAGGTGTGGAACCTCCGGGATGGGATTGTGCGAATGAGGTACCGCGAGTTCCCGAAGCGCCCTATGGACGAGACTTCTCCGGTCGAGCCGGGCAAGGTCTATGAGATATCGATAACCCTGGGCCACTTGAGTCATCAGTTTAGGCGGGGCCATCGGATCGGGCTTCATATATCGAGTTCCAACTTTCCGAAATTCGACCGGAACCTTAACACGGGCGAGAATCCACTCACCGCCAAAACAATGCGGCAGGCCGTGCAGCGGATTTATCACGATCGCGATCACCCGTCATACTTGGAACTTACGGTATATTCGGCAGGGGACTTTTAATCGACAGAAGGAGGGATCAATGAAACTGGTTATAGCGGGAGCGGCAAGCGCTATTTGCAGCGTGGTTTTGCCGGTGATCGACCGGGAAGAATCGATAACCGATATCCTGGCCATCGACATCAAAGCGCCGAAATTTAAATCCCCCAAGATACGATTTGTGAAAATGGACATACGCGATCCCGGTCTGGAGAAGCATATGGAAGGTTACGATACCTTGCTCAACTTCGCCTTCATCGTGGCGGAGATTTTCGATAAAAAAGTCACTCGCGACATAAATATAAACGGCGTTCGCAACGTGTTGAACGCCGCAGTTAAAGCGAAAATGAAGAAGATTGTACACTTCAGCTCGATAGCCGCATACGGCTCGCATCCGGATAACCCCGTCGGCATCCACGAAGACTGGCCACTTCGGGGTCACGATAACGACGAGTGTTTCTACGCCTGCCAGAAGGTCGAAACCGAGGCGATGCTCAGGGAGATAGGGCGTGAGCACCCGGAAATAGTAATCACGATATTCCGGCCGGGCGTGGTATTGGGAGCGAACGTCAATCCCGATTACGAAGCGCTGCTCAAAAGCCGAGTCCTTTTTCGCTTCCTCGGCAGGGATACCAAGGCGTCCGGCGTTCATCAGGACGATGTGGCTGAAGCGGTTCGCATTGCTCTGATCGAGGACATTCCGGGCGCCTTTAACCTGGTCTCGGACGATTACATAAGATTTAGCGAGTTGGGGGGGTTGTTAAATCAGATCCAGATTCCAATCCCCTTCCGGTTAGCCGAGTTATTCCTGGACATCGGATTCAAATTTCATCTGCCCGGCATTCCCATTTCCAGAGAAAGCCTGAGATTGCTCAAGCATAATCTGGTCGCGTCCAACGAAAAATTGAAGAAGGAATGTGGATGGACTCCCAAAAAGACTTCCCGGGAAGCGATGCTGGAGAGCAATGACTATATCAAGAATAAACCGAAGGAGAAAATACCGGACACCAGGAAACGGTTTACTGCATGATCATCTTAATCGAGGAGCGACGGATATGAAAGATTTAAAGAACAAAACGGCGCTGGTTACGGGAGCGGCGAGCGGGATCGGGCGAGCGCTTGCAATCAACCTCGCCCGCGAAGGCGCGCATATAATTCTGCTTGATGTCAACGAGGCCGGCCTGGCGGAAGTACAAGGAATTATCGAGGGCATGAATGTGAAAGCGCTTGTCGGGTGCATTGACGTGTCAAACGCCGAAGAGGTCAAGGCATTATGCGAGAAAGCTCTCAATGATATGGGCAAGGTGGATATTCTCGTCAACGTCGCCGGAATAGGAATCGCCTCCGATATCAGCGACTTGGAGCTTGAAGATTGGAACCGCATCCTTGGCGTCAACCTCTTCGGTCCCATCCACACTATAAACTACCTCCTCAACCACATGATCGAGCGCGGGTCAGGCCACATCGTCAACGTGGCTTCAGGCTGCGGCCTCGTCGCACTGCCCACCCTCGGCGGGTACAACACCTCCAAATTCGGGCTGGTGGGGTTGACCGAGACCCTTCGGGCGGAAGTCGCAAGGTTTGGAATCGGAGCGACGGTGATTTGCCCCGGGGCCGTTAAGACCAATATTTTCAACGCCGCAAAATACAAAAACTATGATATTAGCGGCATGCGCTCCCTCGTGGATTCTGTTGTCGATCGCTTCGGCTGGACGCCGGAGCGCGTGGCCAGGGCAATTATCAAATCCATAAGGAAAAACCGCCCCATACTCGCCTTGTCCCCAATGACATGGATGGGATATTACATTAAGAGGCTCTGGCCCTCCTTTATTTATCTCTCGCAAAGGTGGATGAGCGGTTACATGTCTCGATACAAAAAATCGGACTAGAAAAAGCTTGAAAGTACCGAGCACTTTTTCAACTGCAATGCAGTTAGAAACAACACTATCCCTTGCGACGGACAGGGAATTTAAATCCCTTGTCCGACTCGATATTTATCTTGTTTCTACCTCCAACTGCAAAATCTTGGTTTAACAAATTCATTATGGAACATATTTTTGGCGAGACTGCAAGTTAACACTTTCACAACAACCGCAACGGGTCCACGTCCGCCGCGATTTTGATGCTGGGGAATTTCCCTTCGGTTCCTTTGAATGCGTATCGTGCCGCTTCGCGTGCGCGGCGGGAGCTTGCACTTTTTATCAGCAGTTGCCACCGATATTGGCCCTTGACTTTGCTCCATGGGGCCGGGGCGGGGCCGAGTACTTCGACGCCTTTGGTTCGTCGTGCGAGTTTTCCCGCCGCTTGCGCAGCGTCCCGGACTTTCAATGCATTTCTGCCGGTAAATTTCAATGCCGCCAGCCGTGTATGCGGCGGGTATCCGAGTTTTCGGCGCAACTTGTTTTCATGCGCGGCAAAGCCTTCGTAGTCGTGTTCGAGCGCGCTGCGTATGGCGTAATGATCGGGGTTGAACGTCTGCACCATCACAACTCCGGGATCGGCGCCTCGTCCCGCGCGCCCCGCCACTTGAGCCAGCAACGAGAAAGTCGTCTCTGCGGCCCGGAAATCGGGGAAATTGAGGCTCGTCTCCGCCAGTACCACTCCAACGAGCGTCACGCCGGGATAGTCGTGCCCCTTGGCGATCATCTGTGTGCCGACAAGGATGTCGATACCGCCGTCCTTTAGCGACGCCAGTATCCGCTCGAGTTCGCCCTTCCTGCTTACAGTATCCCGATCCATACGCGCTACACGAGCTTCGGGGAATATCCGGCCCACCTCGTCCTCGACGCGTTCGGTGCCTACGCCGAACATCTTTATATTGGCCCCCTTGCATTCGGGGCAAAGGTTCAGAGCTGAAGCGCGATAATCGCAAAGATGACATCTCACGGATCGATCCCGCTGATGATACGTGAGCGACATGTTGCAATGCGGACAGCCGAAAGTGTGCCCGCATTGAACGCACATAAGGAACGGCGCGAAACCACGGCGGTTAAGAAAGAGCAGCGTCTGCCTGCCCGCCGTCAGGTTGGTCTCGATGGCTTCTTCGAGCTTTGCAGATAAAAAGGCGGTTCTCCCCGGCGGCGCGGTGCGCATGTCCACCATCTCGACCCGAGGCATAGGTCTGTCGTGCACACGGCTTGGCAATTCGAGCAATTTATATCTGCCCGTTGCGGCGTTATGGCGGCCCTCGAGGCTCGGGGTGGCGCTGCCGAGTATCACTATGGCTTTGTCGCTTCGAGCGCGCACCACTGCGAAATCTCGCGCATGATACCGCACCTTTTCCTCCTGCTTGTACCCGCCGTCATGCTCCTCATCCACGACGATCAGGCCGAGGTTCTCGAATGGAGCGAACACCGCCGATCGCGCGCCAACCGCCACCCGAACCATCCCACGGCGCACCCGCGTCCATTCGTCGAGCCGCTCCCCACGCCCGAGCGCCGAATGAAGCACGGCGACGTCCGCGCCGAAACGCGCCCGGAACCTGCCCACAAGCTGAGGGGTGAGCGCTATTTCAGGCACGAGCACCAACGCCCGGCGCCCGCGCTCGATAACTCGAGCGATAGCCCGGAGGTAAATTTCCGTCTTGCCGCTGCCGGTAACGCCGTGCAACAGGAACGGGGCGAATTTTTCGTCATCGATAGCGTGGAATATCTCATCGAGCGCTTTGGCCTGATGCGGAGTCGGTTCGGGCGGTTTCGCTTCCGTCTCCCGCACTTCTCCCATCGCCGGGTCGCGCCAAACACGCACATTTGAAGTTTCGACAAGGCCCATCTCTTCGAGCTTGTTCACTTGTTGCCGGGCGCTTTTGAATCGCGCGGAAAGCTCCGTCATAAGCACTGAATCCGCCGAGGCGATATACGCCAATATCCGCGCCCGCGCCGGAGCGGGTTTCTTCATTTCAGCGATTGCCGCTTTGATTACGCCCGGATCGGATTCAACGACACTGACGAGCTTTCCCGCGCGCGGCTTGACTGCCGGAGCGCGCAGCCGCTGCTGTTGAAATACCCACCCATTGCGAACCAGGCGAGACACCAGCGCCCGGACGCCTTTTGTGCCGACGGCGGTCTCGAGGCGCTTGCGCGGTACGCCCGGATCGGCGGCGATACGGCCCAGAACTTCGCGTTGGGCTCGAGGGGTAGCGTCGGTCGCTAGAGTTTTTTCGCCTTCTTCCGACAGAACGAGACCGGCGGCGCTCGATACCTCGATGCCCGCCGGGAGCGAGCCTTTCAACGCTTCGCCTACCGGGGCGAGGTAATAATCGCTGAGCCAGAGTAAATCCTTGAGAAGGCCCGCCGGTAAGGGCGGAACGTCGTCAAGAACATCGATAATTTCCTTTATTTTTGTGCCTTCGACCTGCTTGCCCGGGCCCAATACGTATCCGGTGACCTTACGCTTCCCGAAAGGCGCCAGCACTCTTGTCCCCGGCACAATCGTATCGCCGAATTCCGGCCCGACGCGGTAAGTAAAGGTACCCTCGACGGGCAACCCGATGGCCACTTCGATCAGCATCGGTTCTTTTTCTTCTTCAGATTTCACTCAACCGAGAATGCAGGAGAGAAGCCGGAAAATCAAGCATGAAAAACGGCGACGAAGTTTATTACTTTCGCCGCCTATAACAAAGCGGGAGACGGGGATTGAACCCGCGACGTCAAGCTTGGGAAGCTTGCATTCTACCACTGAATTACTCCCGCATATATGACCGAATTATAGCTTTGGGTTGCCTTTCTGTCAATTCTCCACGGAGTTCTGTTGCGCTTAACCGGTGGCGTGTCTATCATTCGATATGTAATCGGGGTGCTCGACAGGCCCGTATGGGTAAAAGTGTCGGGCCTACCATGGAAGAGATCGGTTTGGAACGTGATACGAGGTACATGAAGCGAGCGTTGGCGCTGGCGGCTCGAGGGAAGGGCGATACCAGCCCCAACCCGATGGTTGGCGCGGTCGTCGTCCGTGGTAATCGTATTGTCGGGGAAGGTTATCATCACCGCGCCGGCGAGCCTCACGCCGAGGTCATTGCGTTGGCAAACTCGGGAAAACTTTCCCGGGGCGCACAACTGTTCCTCAACCTCGAACCGTGCACTCACACCGGTCGAACGCCGCCATGCACGCCTCTGGTTATATCTTCCGGCGTCAAGCGTGTAGTGGTCGGCATGACCGACCCGAACCCGAAGGTCGCGGGACGCGGTATTCGGGCGATGCGCCGCGCGGGCATAGACGTAAAAGTCGGCGTGCTCGAAAACGAATGCAGGCGGCTTAATGAAGTCTTCATTCATTGGATAACTGTCGGTGAACCTTTCTGCGTGCTTAAGGCTGCGATGAGTATCGACGGCAAGATAGCCACCCGGCGGGGAGATTCGCAGTGGATAACATCCGCCCAAAGCCGCCGCGACGTGCATCGTCTCCGCGCGCAGGTCGATGCAGTGCTGGTGGGTGCGGGAACCGTACGCGCCGACGACCCGTCGCTGACGGCACGGGATGTTAAGGTCAGGCGACAGCCGAAACCGGTTATTTTATCGACGAACTTCGACTTGCCGAAAAAATCGAAGGTGTTCGATCATCCGGCGGGCTGCCTGGTGGCGACGTCATCGAAAGCCGGCGCATCGCGTCGTAAGTCGCTCGAAAATCGCGGTGTGGAAGTGGTGACTTTACCGACAAAAGGCGGTATGATCCAATGGAGACCGCTGCTCGAGGAGCTTGCCGGACGCGATATAACCAGCGTTCTGATCGAGGGTGGGGGTCGCGTTTTCGGTTCGGCCATCGAGTCCGGCGCGGTGCGGAAAGTGGTGATTTATGCCGCGCCGACGATTATCGGCGGTGATGCTGCGCCGGGGGTTTTTCGCGGCAAGGGCGCTGCGCTGCTCGAAGATGCGGCACGAATGGAAGATGTTGATATAAAGCGTATGGGGCCGGATATAAGAATAACCGGGTACCTTTAAGGAGAAGGCATGTTTACCGGCATAATTCAGGATGTCGCGGAAATATCCCGTATCGAGCGCGCGGGCGGCGCGGCGCGTTTGTGGGTAGCGACGAAGCTCGATGTTAGCGATTTCGAGCATGGCGAAAGCATATCGATAGACGGCGTTTGCCTGACGGTTACCGAGGCCGCCGCCGGCGCTTTTTGTGTGGACGTCAGTTCCGAAAGTCTCGCCCGGAGTACATTGGGCGAAGCGGGGCCGGGACGAAAGGTAAACATCGAGCGGGCGATGCAGGCCAATGACCGCTTCGGCGGGCATTTCGTCCTCGGCCACGTGGACGGTATCGGCGCAGTTCGGCGGGCCGACCGGGAGAGCGAATACCTCCGGCTGGCCATAGCTCCTCCGGCCGAGCTTATGAGGTACATGGTGGAAAAAGGCAGTGTTGCGGTGGACGGCGTCAGTCTCACCATAAATGCGGTCGAGGCGGACTCTTTTTCGATGATGCTTATACCCACAACCTTATCGGATACGACGCTCGCAGGCCGCAAACCGGGGGATAAGGTGAATATCGAGACCGATATAATCGGAAAATACATCGAGCGGTTCCTGGCCGCGCGATCCGGCGGAATTACCATCGACAAACTTCGCGAACAGGGTTTTGAATAAACACGTGTTCAACTACGGAGCACTTTACAAACCAAATCAAAGTGGTTAGCATTTAAATTCTAGAAGAGGCGGTATGGAAGAACAAGAACTGAATATGGAAGTTCTCGCCAAGCTCGGCAACGACGTCGAGGATCTGAAGCGAGATTACGAGCAATATTTCATGGGGATGCAACGTATTCCCCCGGAACGTGAATTTGTGCGTATACAGGGGATTATAAGAAAACTTAAAAATATCTATAGCAGCAACACCGCCGTCAAATTCCGCCTGGAAAGCCTCGTGGCCAAGTTTCAATCATACGCGAGGTACTGGAGCCGCATTATGCACGAAATCGAGGAGGGGCGCTACGTCAGAGATAAATTCAAGGCCGATTTGCGCGTCGGTAAGGCTGCGGGGCCGGGCCAGGCCGCGAAGCCTTCCGGAGATAAAAAATTCGATGAGGACATGGACAATCTCTACAAGGAATACATGATGGCGAGAATCGAGTGCAATCAGACAACTGAAGGCCTCAACAAAGAAAAACTCAAAGATTCCATAAAGAAATCAATACCACAGCTGCGGCAAAGATATAAAGGCAAGGATGTCAAGTTCAGGGTGGTCGTCGAGGGCGGCAAGGCGAAGTTGAAAGCCGTACCGAAGTAATCAACTTTCCGGACCGGGGGCAAACCCTGCCTGTCAATACAATAAATATTAGCAATTGACATCGGATCAAGGCGCTGTAATATTCCCACTTACGTTATGCCACTTGTGAATGTGCTTTCAGTGTGGTAATTAGTTATCGGAGACAAGTAATGGATCCGAAGACGAGAAAACGGGTGAGACAATGGGCGGTGCTGGTAATCGGCGTGGATGAGGTCGATAGATTCCTGTCGCTTCCCTTTGATGACATCGGCTTCGGCTACGATGTTTACGGTGGCGAGCGAGAATCCGCGCTGGCGGCCTACGCCGTCGGGTTAATGCTTTACAGACAATATTTCCAGGTTTCAAGCTTCGGTATCGAGAATGTTCCGGCAAAAGGCCGTGTTATCCTTGCTTCAAACCGCGCGGGGTTTCTTCCCTTCGATTCTCTCATGGCTTTTGTGGACGTGGTGGTAAATCATCCGCCGTCTCGATTCTTAAGAATACCTGCCGGTTTATCACTAGCACGGCTACCGTATATGGGCCTTTTGCTTCAGAGGATAGGGCAGGTTGTTAATAACCGGCGCAATTTGGAATTGGCGCTCGAGCGGGAAGAAGCCCTCTTTATGTCCTCCGAGAAGAAAAAGGGGGCGATGGATTTTCTCCTGAAAAAAAAAGACATCTCACCTTTTCTATCTACCTTTATAGAACTCTGCCTCACGTTACATACTCCTGTAGTGCCGGTGGCTTTTTTCAGTTCGGAGGCGAGTCTTCCTTTTCTGGGCAATGTTAAATTTCTTGCGGACAAGTTCAGGCTGTCGCATCTGCCAACCGGTTTAAGCCTGCCGTTGCTGGGTTTTCTCAGGGCCTTGCCGTTGCCCATGAAGGTGGGCATTCGGTACGGAGAGCCGATCAGCTTTTTCGAAGAATATCCCGCCGAGACCATCGAGCATCCGAACCTGGTGGCTCAAATGGCCGAGGTGGTGCGGGAACGCGTTCAGGAAATGGTGGACGAGGGTTTATAGAAGTAGCGTCTCTGACGCTATCGGCTATCTCGAAAGTTTGACTTTCAGCCCTGTCAGGGCTGTTGTGGGGAGTAATTTCAACCCCAATCTTTGGAAATCCTTTGCCGGTGGCTT
>CAZDAF010000064.1:0-13013 GCA_964503115.1 uncultured bacterium | reverse complement strand
TGTGCTTGCGTCATAAGTGGTGAACTGCAATGCAGTTGAACGAAAACGGCATCCGATCTATTTGTTTTATGATCCAGGTTATTTTCGAACGCAGTTTCCGGCCTGTCACCGAAAGTCGCAGGATTTTTTTTCGACCGTTTGCCCCCAATTGAGCGCCGGTGACGAAATATTTCTAGCACAATGTTTGAAGTGTTTGAGAGATTCCGTTTTTGTATCTATAGCTGCCTTTTCTAATGCAAAAAATGGGTTAAACAACAAAAAAGCATGTTATGTTGTCTGCGTATTGGAAATTTCCCCGTGACGTTGATTCAGTCGCTCAATGACCCCTTTCCTTATGAGCATATACGCGTACCCCACCTTGACCAAGAAAGTCAAGGTGGGGTACGGAATCCACAGGACGATTTTTCCGGAAATTTGCGATTGGCCCTCTCTACTTTCGGCGCTCTGCCGGCGCTTCGCGCGAACCCAACCGCTATTCCGACCTCGGTGTTGTTACAATGCTGAGAATCTACCGGTTCGCTCGTTCCATTTCACGAAGATGTACCAGAGAAGAATGATCACCAGGAATATCACCAGTGCGGCAGTGTAACCGACGTACTTAGGCAGATAAACCTGTGCCTTCATGCTTGCGGGCAACGCCTTATAAAAAGGCGCGGCGATAAACTTCGCCGTAAGTGGCATGGCGATTGTCATGCCGATCACTGAAGCCCAAAGCTTGACCTGGCCTTCGCCCGCGCGCCAGATCGAACCAACGGTACACCCGCCGGCCAGTGTCATGCCGAGCCCAAAAACCGTACCACCGATGATCGCAGGCAGGAAAAAGTGCGGCCAGACCCAGCTCATTTCCTTATCGGGATTCATAAACTTGATGATGGCGAAGCCCATCATACCGACCACGATGCCTGCCATCGCGCCGACGGGGGCACTGGACTCTCCGGTCATGAACGGCTCGCGAAGCGCTCTCACCAGGCAAAAACGCGATCGCTGGCACACGGCGCCGAAGAAAAATCCAAACAACACATAAGCAGCCAGAACTTTCTTATCATAACCAATGGCAATCATTATCGCCACGATCAAGGCGATAGCGCCTATCAGTGGCTGTAGCGACGCTCTTTCCGTGGAGGCCGCAAGGAATGACCCCGATTTCCCGCTGCTTATGCCAGGCCAATTCTCCATCTCAAACAGCAGGTATTTGAGAGCGACGTACACGCCGATTACCAGGCCTATTGTGAATACAAGCGCACCTATCGAAAGCGCCGGAATGCCACTGAAAAATCCACCGATGGTGCAGGATTTGCCTACGATGGCGCCTATCCCCATCAGGATTCCGCCGATGAGTCCCTTGATTATTTCCCCGATGGGAGGAATCCGAACGGCGAACTCTTTTGCCAGCAACGCCGCTGAGAACGCGCCGAGCAGCATGAGAAGACACAGAACCGAGTATGGAAATGCGCTGACCCCCGCCAACGGCTTTGCTTCACTGCCGAATTTAACTATACCCAACGCGTTGTAAATGTTCTGGCCCCAGTTATTTATGCCGCCGCTGGCGCCCCACGGCTTCAAAACGACGAACAGGCAAATGTTGCCTACCGCGAGCAAGATACCTCCTACCCACACAGGCCACGTTTTTCCGAAAAATATGTCGTACAGTTCCCTTAAAATTCCTTTTTCAGTGCCCGCTTCTTCCATAACACCCTCCTTATGCATTTAGATGTGACGGTTTTTACACCAAGCGCCCGAATCGGAATCGGACTTCGTTAGTTACAGGTTGAAGTTCCAACCATCCATTGTGAGAAAGGGTTTAGGGATTCAGTCGTAAATTGCAAATTAAAAATTCCTTACTTGTGACGGATGAAAAACTTGTAAACTCCTCCCTCCTCCACAGTTTCCAGTATCTCATGTCCCATTTTAGTGCACCACGCAGGCACGTCTGTTTTTGATCCGGGATCGGTGGCCTGCAACTCGAGTACCTTACCACTCTCCATCTTCTTCATCGCCTTGGAGAGCTTGAGAACCGGCATCGGACACGAGAGCCCCTGACAGTCTAAAACCTCATCTGCTTGAATCGACATTGTTTCTCCTTTCTTGTTAATGGTTTCTACGGCAAACCGTTTTCAAAAAAAGTACCAACCAAACCTTTGCTTACTTCCTCTTTCGGCTTTGAGCTGTTTCGGCGGAAACCGCACGTCTGCCACATTGTGGAGACAATTTGAGTTTTTTTCCAAAGTTCTTTAATACCAAATAAGCTATCTTGTCAAGTCCCTCCCCGCTTTACAATGTGTTGTTTAACCAAACCCGTATTCGCGCGTTTTTATGTGGCGGTTGCGGGCAGGTTATCCCAATTTGCAGTTGCATTATTTGTGCCAAAAATTCGCTTCCTGATATTATCCTTCATTTACGGATAGTTAGAGTATCCACCGATACGTTTTTGAGTATCGTTGCAGAGACAGATTGTCCCAATTAGTGACATATTTTCACAAGCATGAGAGTGTAACAAAAACGGACGGGCAACCGCCCCTTGGGCATGAAAGCACAATGACGCTCTTACCCGCGCCACAGATCCGTACGGGCGTTTGATTTTCTGTTCAGTCATTTTAAGCTTCTCACCGATTGTGGGTTCAGACTCCTTTTTCTTATTTGCTCAATTCTCCTTTTATGTAAAAATCGTGTCCCACTTTGTGGAGGAATTTTGGATTTTTCCTCCAAGGGAACGGGGATACTACCCATTCTAAGCAACCTTGTCAAGCCCGCCTCCCACGAGGGCTGGTGGGTGGTTTAATTAAGCCCATTTGAGCGCGTTTGTTAGCGACGATCGCGGGTAGGTAGGTTGCGCCGACAGTTGATGCGACGCACTGACATCGGGCCGCAGACGAACGGGCCAAAAAGAAGTTTCTGTCCGGTGTTTTGCTTTTTCTATCCTTATATCTGACAGGTGGGAAAGAGTGCGAAAGGGGGAACTCGAAAGTGAATCCGCCCAAAACGCAATTCCGGACAAATCAGGACAAAGTGATCAGTTCTCAGATCACGAAATTCTAAAACCCTGACAAATAAAGGACGGCGTTGATGTGACCCATGTCAAGTTGGGGGCAGCTACAGTACAATCAGAACCGCCTTTAGTACCTTCGGAGATCCCAAAATCACCCCCACCCCAACACTCCCACCACAAGCCCCTAACAGAAAATTCCACCACCGTCGAAAATATCGCACGATCTCCAGACTGTCATTAACGCGTGGTCAGACCTTCCGAAAGAAGTCAAGAATATTCTTAAATTTGAAAAAGATTCTTTTTGGATTTATCATTTTATAAAGGGGAAAGATCATATCCTGGAGGAAAAATTTATGGAAGAGGGAGAATTCACGGTTATTGATGCGAAAGGTTTTAATAAAGAAGCGCTTAAGGACGTAACTGTCCTCATAATCGACGACGAGAAAAACCTGGTTAAAAGTATCCAGCGCCAGATGCGCCGTTATAAGGTTGAAAGCCTCGCCGCCTATTCCGGTGAGGAGGGGATAAAAATTCTGGAAGACAATTCTGTCGATGTGGTGCTTTGCGATATAAAGATGCCAGGAATCAATGGCATCGAAACGCTTAAGATAATCAAGGAACGCTGGCCAAACATTCCTGTTATAATGATGACGGCATTTGCCACCATCGAGTTAGCCGTCGAGGCGATGAAAAAAGGAGCAATGGATTTCATCTCGAAGCCTTTCGAACATAATGAAATAGTTCCGGTAATGTTAAGCAAGGCCATCGAGCAGAACCGCCTATTATGGAAATATGAACACCTTCAACGAGAGGTGGAGAATCGCTACCGGTTCGAGAACATCGTCGGTCAATCCCCTGATCTGAAGAAAATATTTCGCACCATTGATCGGCTGGCCAATAATGAAAGCATCGTGCTTATCAGCGGAGAATCGGGCACCGGCAAGGAATTGATCGCGCGCGCCATTCACTATAACAGCTCCAGGTGCAAAATGCCCTTCGTGGCTATCGACCTAGGGGCGTTGACCGAAAACGTTATTGAAAGCGAGCTTTTCGGGCATGTTAAAGGCTCCTTCACCGGCGCCATCAGCGATCACAAGGGGTTATTTCGCATTGCGGACGGAGGCACAGTATTTTTAGACGAAATCGGCGAAATCCCCCTTCACACTCAGGCACGTCTGCTCAGAGTGCTGCAAGAAAAAGAAGTCAAACCGGTCGGTAGCGATAAAAGCGTAAAAGTGAATGTCCGAGTATTAGCCGCTACTAACAAAGACCTGAAGAATATGGTGCAAAAAGGCACATTCCGGGAAGATTTATATTATCGCCTCAATGTCGTTCCCATCGTGGTACAACCACTCAGAAAAAGGAAAGAAGATGTTCCACTTTTGTTGCAACACTTTATCAAAAAACATGCCCCAGAGAAAGAAATTTCACTTTCATTCACAGCGAAAGCTATGGATACGCTTTGCGCTTATTCTTGGCCCGGCAACGTCAGGGAACTTGAAAACGTTATCCAAAGGTTGTTAGCGGTTGGAGATCTCTCTAAACCGGTTGAAGTATCCGATCTGCCGGAAGAGATCCGTACCCTTGATTATGAAAAGCCTGACTTAAACCTCAACTCCTACGAGAAGCTCGCTCTTCAGCGGGCACTTGATGAAACCGACGATGATATAGATAAAGCTGCAGAGATTTTATGTGTAGGGAAAAGCACTTTTTATAGAAAAATGAAACTCCACGGTATAAAAACACCTAAGAAAAAAAGTAGACCGGTTTCGTTAACATAATTTAAATTTACACAAGAAGCCATGCCTTATAATTCTGCCGGCCTCGCCGGATAATGTTTCAATCACTTTTCGTTGGCCCGGGTGGCGCTGTCGAATCGAAATATATTCTTCTCATTCCCAGTAAGAAACAATCCCCGAATTGAGAATTTTTCCCGCGAGGTATTTATCATTTTTTCCAATCACTGATTGTAACACTTTGATATTTAACGTTTATATTTTACTCCGGCTTATGGCACGATATTTGAAGTAATTCGGAATAAGCCCATGCTACCCGTGTGGAGAAAGTTAATTTGCAAAGAGCACTAAGGGAGAAATGTTGTCAGATAGAACACTTCTTATTGTTGATGACGAAAAGAGCATCCGAAAGTCTCTTCGTAGACTCTTGGAAAGGGAGAAATACACAATCTTTGAGACGGCTAATGGCCGAGAAGCGTGTCGGGTGCTCAGGGAGAAAAACATTTCCGTTGCAATCGTCGATCAGATGATGCCGGGGATGAAAGGAACCGAGCTTCTTGAGTGGATGAAGAATAACCGGTCTTTGACAGTGCGAATTATGTTGACGGCCAGCACGACCAGTAACGTCGCTTTGGAGGCTATTAACAAAGGAGAGGTCTTCAGATTCCTGAATAAACCGTGGAAAAAACAGGAACTGATTGAAGTAGTAAGGGAATGCCTCGATCAACATCGCTGTATGGTGCAATTGAGAGACGAGGCGAAGTCGGCCAAGGTCTCCGAAAAGGCTTGCAAACTGATGGAAACTCGTGTTAAGGAAACAATAACGAAGTTCGAAGTTCAGAGTGAATATTTTAAGGCCCATAAAATAGCGGCATTGGCCTCGCTGGCGGAAACGGTGGACGCGCGTGATCCCCACACACATGGTCATCAGTCCCGTGTAGCCAAAATAGCTTTTGCATTGGCGAAAAGATTGGGGCTTAGCGTTTCTGAACAGGAAACTATATATATGGCCGGCCTGGTCCATGATATCGGTAAAATCGGTGTTCCGGACGAGATACTTTTCAGCAAAGGGGCGCTAACTCCGGAAATGTGGAACACAATGAAACTCCATCCCGAAATGGGCGCAAAGATAATCGATCCCGTGGATTACGAATGGAAAATCAAAGACATCATTGTTCAACATCACGAGCGATTTGATGGCAAGGGATATCCATATGGGCTGAAAGGAGATCGGATTGAATTTGCCGCGAGAATTTTGAGCGTCGCAGACTCTTTCGATGCGATGTCTTCAGACAGACCATACAGAAAGGCGATGTCGCTGCCTGTAATCATCGCGGAAATCGAGCGAAATAAAGGGAAACAGTTCGACCCGGAAGTGGCGGATGCGATGATCGCCAATGTTGAAGAAGGGATTACGATTAAAAAGACCTTCAGTCATGTCGACGCCGGATTGGCTCATGGATGACAGGTAACAATGCTGATCGTGGGCCAAAAGTTATAGCAAAACTTAAAGTCAGTAAGAAAGGAAAACACCTATGAATAACGAAAATGAAAATAACTGGTGGGAAAAGCAGCCTTCAATATTGTTTGTGGATGACGAGAAAAGCATCCTGAAGAGTCTCGGACGAGTCTTCAGATCTGCCAATTACGAGTTGCACTTCGCCGAAAGTGGCAAGAAAGCCCTCGATATACTTAAAAAGATTCCCATAGATGTGGTTGTTTCCGACCAGCGCATGCCCGGCATGACAGGCACTGATCTTCTAAAGGTCGTTAATGAGCGCTGGCCCCATATCATGCGAGTGGTGCTTTCGGGTTATACCGATGTGGACTCGCTTCTTTCCGCTATAAACGAAGGTGAGGTTTACCGTTTCGTCACCAAACCTTGGAACGACAAAGCGTTAGAGAGGTTGGTAGCCAAGTGTATCGAAGAAGGTAAGATACTCAAAGGCTTTATAAAACTTGTTGGAAAACTTAGCAAGGTAGCTCCAAACCACCGGATAGAAGCGGTGGCTGAAATCGAAAAAGGAAGGCTGAACGCCTCGCTGCATGACCATGGAAAGAAGTTGTCGCGAGAGCAAATGGCGCTCCTGATACCGGTCCTGCTTGATAATATCAATGAGCAGTTTGGAAGGGTTGATACTGAAAAACTCGGTGGACTCATTGCAAAGCGCATGGGCAAAATCAATTTCAGCGCAGAGGTGGGTGCTGGAATAAAGCTAAGCGTCGATATACCCGTCGCCGAAGGCACGGAAGAGGAAACGCCATAAAAAAAGGGCTCACCGTCAATGAATGTGATCGGCACGATAATCAGCCATGTCAAGCGTAAAGGTGGCAAAGGTATCGCAGAACAAAAGCGGGCGGAGGATGCCCTGCGGGAGAGTGAGGAAAGGTTCCGCGTTATCAGCGCCTCGGCGCTTGATGCGGTAATCCTGATAAATGACGACGGAAATGTCGTGTACTGGAACCCGGCGGCGGAACGTATTTTCGAATACGCCAGTGAAGAAATCATGGGTCAGAACGTCCACGATGCTCTTATGCCTGAACGATACCGTGCCCAGTTCAAGAAAGGGTTCAAGGAATTCAAGGAGACGGGAGAAGGCAATGCCGTCGGCAAGGTGGTTGAACTGACCGCGAAGCGCAAGGGCGGCGATGAGTTTCCGATGGAAATAGCCGTTTCCCCGATTCGCATAAAAGAAAAATACTGGGCATCGGCAATCATACGCGACATCACCGAGCGCAAGCAGCATGAAGAGCAACTGAAGAAATTTCAATTTATGGTGGAATCTGCGCATGACGCCATCTTTTTTAAAGACCTGCAAAGTCGTTATGTTATGGCAAACAATAAAACCATAGAAGCTTTCGGACTGTCTCGTGATGAAGTTATTGGAAAGAATGATTTGGAAATAATGTCTGAAGGAGAGGAAGCGAAAATAAATATTGAAGCTGACAAATTTGTATTCAAGACGGGCGAAACCAAGAAGATCACCAAGCACATGACCGGGGCGGATGGAAAGGAATATTGGTTTCAGGCAATAAAAACTCCGCATTTTGACAACAATGGGAATATCGTTGGTCTTGTCGGCATTGCTCGAGACATCACCGAGCTTAAGCAGTCGGAGAAATTGAAAGAGCGGCTTATTCAATCCGACAGGCTTGCGGCCATCGGCCAGCTTGCCGCCGGTGTGGCGCATGAGCTTAATAATCCGCTGGGATATGTATACTCGAACCTTAATTCCCTGCGGGAGTATATAAAAGACCTGAAAAAATATTACCAGGCTGTCCATGAGTTTATCGAGGAAACGGATCAGAGTTCAGCTAAACCTATCAGGCGAAAGGCGAAGCGCATCGTGGAGTTGGGTGAGAATTTGGGAATCGTTGAAATAATGGAAGATATTGAATCTTTATCTATAGAAAGTATAAATGGCGCAAAACGGGCCAAGGACATAGTGATAAATCTAAAGAATTTCAGCCGCCCCGGGGAAACTAAACCGTCGATGGCCGATATAAACGAAGGCATCGAAAGCACTATAGCGATAGTTTGGAACGAGATCAGGTATCACATAAAAATTAACAAGGAACTCGGTGACCTGCCCTTAATATCTTGCCGTTCACAGGAACTCAACCAGGTGGTGCTCAATCTGCTTTTGAACGCCGCTCAGGCCATGAAAGAGCCGGGCAACATCTGGATTCGCAGCCGATCCAAAAACGGTTTTGTCGAAATCGAAGTGGAAGATGAGGGAGAAGGAATCCCGCCTGAAAATATATCTAAAATTTTCGATCCTTTCTTCACCACCAAGCCTGTCGGTAAAGGTACCGGCCTGGGATTGTCAATTTCTTACGGTATCGTTCAGCGACACAACGGTGAGATGCTTGTAGATAGCACGCCGGGGAAGGGATCGAAATTCACGGTGCGTATTCCGAATGAAGGGATCATTGAGGAAAATGAACGTAGGGAGAATGCAGAATGATACAGGCAACCATACTTTTGATTGATGATGAAGAACATATTCTAAAGTCGCTTCGCAGGTTATTCCGAAAAGAAGGTTACGAATTGCTGGCTTCGAATGACCCACTAGAGGCGTTGGAGTTGATGAAAAAACAAGGTGTGGATGTCATCATCTGCGACCAGCGTATGCCCGAAATGACGGGGTCGGAACTGTTGGCCGCGGCACGGGAAATAAGGCCCGACGCGATTCGCATAATGCTTACCGGTTACACCGATCTCCAGAGCGCCGAGGACGCCATTAACAAGGGAGAAGTTTGGCGATTTCTGCTCAAGCCATGGAACGATCAGGACCTTCGGAACACCGTCAGGCAAGCGGTTATGCTTGTGGAGATGAAACGCGCCCAGAGACGTATGGTTGCGCAGATACGTGCTCAAAATATTGAGCTGGCCCGCCTTAGTGAACAGTTGCAAAAAAAGCTCAAAAGCAGCGAGCAAAAGTTGGAGCACTATGACACTCATATTGCACGAACGGAAAAGCTCGCGAGTCTGGGGCTCATGGCCGGGGGAATAGCACATGAATTAAACAATCCCCTAGGCGGAATTCTGACCATGACCCAGCTTTTACTGGAAGACACATCGGAGGATTCGCCTACCCATGCTGATTTGAAGGAGATTGAACGAGCCACTTTGCATTCCCGTAACGTTATTTCCAATTTGTTGAGTTTCGCGCGACAGGGTCGAGAGCCCAAACTCGAAGAATTGCGCCCAAAGGATGTTATCGATGGTGTTCTGGCCCTGGTGGGGCATTCACTGGAAATAAAGGACATAATTGTGGAGGTGGATGTGCCGGGTGATCTCCCTGCTATTTGGGGCGATCAAAATCGGCTGCATCAGGTATTTATCAACCTTCTTACAAATGCAGCACAGGCTATGCAGAGAGGCGGCACGGTTCATATAAAAGGCCGCTCCGTGGAAGAAGGGAAAACTATAGCAATTGATGTTATCGATAGTGGAATTGGAATATCTTCCCGCTATCTTGATAAGATATTCGATCCTTTCTTTACTACCAAGGATGAAGGTCAAGGCACGGGCCTCGGCTTGAGTGTGAGCTACGGATTGATCAAGGATCACCACGGTGAAATCCTGGTAGCCAGCGAGCCCGACAAAGGCGCAAAGTTTACCGTCCTATTACCTGCTAACAATGCAAGAGTCAATGGAAAAGAACTCAGAGAACGGGAATCGTCCGTCTCACAGGACGCGCTTGAAAGCGTTTCGGGCAATGAATAATAAAACTTTAAAAAACGGTAAAAACACCATGAATGAGTGTGGGATTATATTGATAGCTGACGACACGCCGGTAATGCGCAAGGCGTGCCGGCGAGCACTCGAACGTTCAGGACATTCCGTAATAATGGCCAAGGACGGGGACGAGGCACTGGAAATAGTCCGAACGGAGGATTTCGACGTGGCGCTGCTCGATATAAAAATGCCGGGCCCCGGCGGCATCAAGGTGCTCGAGACGATAAAGGCGGAGAAGCCGCTCGTGGAAGTCATCATGATGACGGCTCACGCCACTGAAGGCATCGCGGAGGAAACGGCGAAGATCGGCGCAGTGGGTTTCCTCACAAAACCATTCAGCGATGTGAAAATTCTGGTGGATACCATAAACCAAGCGGTGCAACGGAAACGTTTAAAGGAAAACGCTCAAAATGGGAAACCACCTGATGTTGAACTCTTTCTCGTTGAGGAAGGATTTATTGACGAATCGCAACTGAAACGAGCGCGCGATCTTGCGGATGAGTGGAAAACAACTCTGCCAAAAGCCTTGATTATGATGGGGGCACTGACCGAAACTGATCTGGATTTGGTGCTTGCAAAGGCCTTGAATATGGTATTTGTTCGTTTGAGCGCAGACGAGATCGACCTCAAAGCAGTCAGGATGGCTCCGGCCTGGCTGGCTCGCAAACACAGATTGGTGCCTTTCTTGATAGAGGGCCGAACACTCCATGTGGCGGTGGATGATCCATTCGATCATAAAGGTACGGATATCCTTCAAGGAATCACCGGTTATACGGTTGTGCCGGCCAAAGGAAATGAGAAAGAAATCGAAGAGGTGATCCAAGTTTTTTACTCTTCAAACCTTTATTCCATGGAAGAGTTAATAAGCAATACGCGGAACGGAGATGGTGATCAGGCGGTTGCCTTTTTTGAAATAATCGAGAGGGCGAAAATGCACTCGATAAATACTGTCGAATTCGAGCGCTGCGAGCGCGGATGGAAATTTACCGTTGAAGGAATAATTGAAGATCCCGGCAAGGAGGCAAAACATGCAACAAAAACCAATGAGGGGATCCCAAATCGAGAGCGGCAAGAGCAATAGGCCCAAATACCGTATAATGGTTGTCGAAGATGAGGATATACTTCGGGAAACCATAACCAGATACTTAAAAAAACAGGGTTATCAGGTCTGGAATGTGGCCAACGGTTTCGAGGCTTTGCTTCTATTGCAATATCACAAACCCCATCTTATTATCACCGATATTCGCATGCCCAAGCTGGGGGGACTGACGATGGCCGAAGGGCTTCATAACAGACTGGAGACGAAGAATATCCCCGTCATCCTGATCACCGCTTATCGCGAAGAAAACTATTTTGAACGCGCCCAGGAAGTAGGAGCTATTTATTTTTTATTAAAACCCTTTACTCTTTCCGAACTTCACGAAAAAATAAAATCAGCCATTAAACGGCAGGAAGAGAAAAATAATGAAATTGATGAGCTTGAAAAAAATCCCCAATCCCTTGATGCTTTTTGATATATGGAAAAAGAAAAAAAATACCTGTGCCTGCTAACCGATTCTGGAGAAGAATCCCTGACGGAACATCATGGGACTTATGGATATGGAAGGAAATCTACTAAAGTCCAGTGAGGAATCTGTTCTAAATGGTGAAAATGATGGAACACGACCGGCAGCGTGTGCATAATCTCGAAAAGGTTCTAGAGGCATCCGAGGAACTTGGCCGCGCCCGGAGTTGCGACGAGATAGCCGAAATATTGGCGGCCAGGTATGTTGATATAATAAAAGCTACTTACTCCTCTGTTGCACTGCTCACCGATTATGGCAAGTCACTGCAGCTTCGGGCAATGAGTTCCATACGTCCTCTAAAGGAAAAAAAACGGCTGGGATTGGAATTACCTTTAGATGATATGCCGCTTTTGAAAAGTATAATAAATAGGAGAGATGACATTTTAGTAGAAACCGGCAATCCCCATTCCGAATTAAATGATAAAGAAAGAGAATTACTTCTTACTTCTTCAACGAAAAGCGCGTTATTCCCCCCTCTATTGGCAGGTGATAAACCAATTGGGATAATAGCAATTGGGGAAGAAAGGCGTCAGGAAAGGGAATCATTTAATAAAAACAAAATTAAAGTAGCGCATGTCCTGGCTCGACAGGCAGGTATAGCCATCGAGAATATCAATGCTTATATGGATCTTCAGGATACTATGGATAAACTTCAGAAGGCATACTTGGCAATGATCCAACAGGATAAAATGCTTGCCATAGGCCGGCTCGCTGCGGGAATGGCTCACGAAATAAACAACCCAAACGCTTATGTCCTCAGCAATTTGTCCACTCTCCAGGAATATGCCGCGGATTTGTTTCGTGCTTACGATAACGCACGTCGTCTGGCTGATAAATACGCCTCTTCCGAAGAGATCAAGTGTTTGGAGCAAATAGAAAGAGAATTGGGCATAGAAGAAATGCGGGATGATTACACGGAACTAATGGCTGAGGTCAGTGAGGGCGCCAAGAGAATCGCACAAATTATCAATGATCTGAGATATTTTTCAGGTGAAGGAGAAAAGCAAGAGCAACTTTTGGATGTAAGTGAAATCGTTATGAATTCCGTAAATGTGATAAGGAGCCATTTGAAACACAAAGCATCCATTGAAACGGATATTCCCCCCCTACCTCCTATTAAGGGCAATCGGGCGCTTTTGGGGCAGGTGTTTTTCAACATCCTGTTGAATGCCGGTGATTTCCTCGATTCCGAAAAATTCCCGCACAACAAGCTTAATATTAAGGGTTTGGAAGAAGCGGAATATGTAGTGGTAATGATAGAGGACAACGGACCCGGCATTGATTCCGACATTATAGGGCGTATATTTGAACCATTCTTCACAACCAAGGATGTTGGAAAGGGTACCGGGATGGGCTTGGCCGTTGCTCATGATATTGTGAGAAAACACGATGGAATGATAAAGGTTAAAAGCAAACCCAACGAGGGTACACAATTCATATTACGGTTTCCCAAAGCCTCGGAGAAAAAGGATAACCAAGCC
>CAZDAF010000063.1:0-13181 GCA_964503115.1 uncultured bacterium | reverse complement strand
AGGAATGACTTCAATTTAGCGGCTTAGGTTGTCCAAATTACAGGGGTACACTACACGCTGTCGGAATGGGGCATGATTATAATGGCGGCGTCGTTATTGATGGTTTTGGTGTGGAGGATTGAGGAAGCGATATGCTGTAACTTAGGGGCAGACCTGTGTGTCTACCCGAAAAGAAGTCAGTGGGCGAACACGTAGGTTTGCCTCTACAATTCCGGACGAAGGGGCTATATGCTGCACCCCTGTGAGACAATCGGCTATCCCCGGCTTGATATTTCTCGTGCCCGCTTTTTTCGGTCGGAACTCATGGAATACCACATACCACCGACGGCTTCGACAAGACGAAATAAATTTATCGCCCAGGGGAGTTTCATAGACCAATGGCCGTGGCATTGCGGTTGCTCACCTGTTTTACGTGCCGGGTCGAGCGTTATGTCCTCCACGATGACGGCTTCCTCGTCACGCAGTTGGGCTTTGATTACGCCGTCCGAATCGACGATGGCCGACAGGCCTGGAAAGCTGGAATCCTGGTACGCAAAGGGCAATCCCGGCAGCGGAGTTTGCCACGGACCGCATTTATTTACCATAATGGTGGGAATTCCGAACAGTCGCGCATACCGTGGAGTCAATTCCTTTAGCACGTTATTGTAAAATTCCGCCTGTTTGCGTGGGAAGAAAGAGCTTTGCGCCGGTGTCGGGGCGGAATGGGGCATGAGCATTAAATCCACCGATTGACGGTGCATCAACTGCGGAAGGTAGGCCAGTTGGTTCTCGTAGCAGATGCCCACTCCCACCTTTCCGAACTCGGTGTATATAACGTGCGGCCCGGCATCCCCCTTGGTGAAATAAGCTTCGAAACAGGCCGGCGTTTGTTTCCTGACTCGCCCGGCTTCTTCTCCACCGGGGTTTGTTAGCACGAAGGTGTTGAAAAAGTTTTCGCCTTCGGCTTCGAGAAAGCTGGTTCCTATCCATACTCCCAGCTTTTTGGAGTTTTCCTTGAGCCATTTGACGGTCGGCCCTTCTTTCGGTTCGCCCGCATCCCAAATAGCCTTGGTGAATATATATCCGGTCGGCATAAATTCGGGCAGAATGATGAGTTTCGCTCCTTTTTGCGCCGCCTGTTCCACAAAGCTCGCAGCGTGCTCGAGGTTTGCTTCGACAAGGCCGTTTTTCGACGCCATCTGCACTGCCGCCACCCTTATTGTCCTCGTTTTTTCCCGGGTCATCTTGGGTCTCCCGGCTTGCAAGATAGTATCATACGGTTCAGAGGGCAAGTGCTTATTGATGTCTGCTGAAAGCTGACTCCTCGGTCGTGTGACCTGCCGTCAACTTGTACAATTTTGCATGCTCCCCCCTTGTTGCGGTGGGTATAATCTAGTACGATAAAGATTATGGTTGAAGTAAAAGTTTTAACGGATATTTTGGCGGCAAACGATGCGATAGCCGAAGTAAATCGCAAGATATTCAAAGAAGCCGGCGTGCTGTCGCTAAACCTCATGAGCAGCCCCGGGGCGGGCAAGACCTCACTTCTCGAACGCACTCTCGAAGCTTTGAGCGATGAGTTGAAGTTCGGTATCGTCGAGGGTGATATAGCCACCACTCGTGACGCCGAGCGGCTCGAGAAATTCGACGTTCCGATAACTCAAATAAACACCCAAAGTGAATGTCACCTGGATGCAAACATGGTGCACGGCGCCATAAAGGACTTCCCTTTCGCCGGCCTTGACGTCCTTATCATCGAGAACGTAGGCAACCTGGTTTGCCCGGCTGAGTTTGTGGTGGGAGAAGACCACAAGATGATGTTGCTTTCGGTAACCGAGGGCGACGACAAGCCGCTGAAATATCCCTTGATGTTCCACGAATCCAGCTTGCTGCTGATAAATAAGACCGATCTGTTGCCTTACGTGGACTTCGATATGGAAGTGGCCAAACGCAACGCCCTTCAGGTGAGTCCGAAACTCGATATCTTAACTATTAGCTGTAAGACCGGTGAAGGTCTGGATGAATGGTTTGACTGGATACGCGCCCAGCGGGTGTAGACGTGCACGAGCTGAGCATCTGCGAGCACATTCTGGCGGTGGCCGTCGACGCCGCCACTCGAGCCGGCGCAAAAGAAATTACCCGAGTTCGTGTTAAACACGGCGAATTGAGAGCCATCGTGCCGGATATTATGGCCCATTACTTCGAGTTCCTCGCCAAGGACACTATCGCCAAAGGCGCAAAACTCGAGATGGAGGTGGTGAAACCTCGAGCAAGATGCAACTCCTGCGATGAGGAATACGATGTTGAAGGATTTGACTTCAAATGCCCTGCATGCGGCAAGCAGGATATGGAATTGTTGTCGGGTATGGAGTTATTTCTCGAAGACATCGAAGTCCAGGACTGACGTGCTTATCGCGGGGTTTATATATATGGTTTGACTGCGGCTCGATGCATTGACATTGCCGGGCTGGAGACGTATAATAAACCAAGAGGGACGTAAATGATCAGGAGGTTGAGATGACGCTTCCTTTGAGCGAGACTTGTGAGGGATTGCTCAACCAGGCCGCCGATGTATCTCGCTCCCTCTACCATTACTATCTCGGAACCGAGCACGTATTTCTGGCGCTTATTCAAGCCTGCGATCCTGACATAGATTCGGTACTTGACGAATTTTCCCTTCGGCCGGAAGAAGTTGCGCTGGCCATCAGAAGCCGGCTGAATCCCGGTACAAATCCCACTCCACGGGGTATTGTGGTCACTCCCAGGCAGCGGAAGGTGTCGAGCCTGTCCCAAGAGATAGCGCGCAAGTATCGTTCCAATTTCGTCGAGCCTTTGCACCTGATGTTGGCCATAATACACGAGGGTGAAGGTATTCCCGTAAGAAAGTTGCAGGAGATGGGTGTGGATGTCGAGTCCTTACGCATGGAGCTTATCCTGCACCTGCGCAAGAAGGCCATAGACATCAATGCAAACGTCCAGAGCAAGAATACTCCTTTCCTCAACAAGGTGGGTCGCGATCTGACGGCCCTGGCCCGCGCAGGAAAACTCACTCCCGTCATCGGCCGCGAGGACGAGATACGCAAAGTAGCCCAGGTGCTTGCGCGTAAAACAAAGAACAATCCCATAATTCTCGGCGAGGCGGGCGTAGGTAAAACCGCCGTCGTCGAAGGACTCGCACAAATCGTCACCACCCCCCACGCTCCACCGGAATTGAAAGAAAAGCGTATTATTGAAATTAACTTCGGCACGCTCCTCAGCGGCACCAAATACCGCGGCGAATTCGAGCAAAAAATTCAGGAAATGGTCGAAGAAACCAAGAAGAACACAAATGTGGTGCTGTTCATCGATGAGTTTCACACCATCGCCGGAACCGGCAAGACCGAAGAAGGCACCCTTGACGCCGCAAATATACTCAAGCCCGCTCTCACCCGTGGTGAAATACGATGCGTCGGCGCGACCACCATTGATGATTACCGGCGTATTATCGAGAAAGACCCCGCCCTCGAAAGGCGTTTCCAGACCATTCTGCTCGAAGAACCCACCCACGAGCAAACCCTCGATATTCTCGAGGGCGTTCGCGAGAGTTACGAAACTCACCATCGTGTCGAGATAACTCCCGAGGCGCTTCAGGCAGCCGTGGACCTTTCCGTACGTTATATATGGGATAGGCGTTTGCCGGACAAGTCCATTGATCTGATCGACCAGGCGGCGGCGCAGAAGCAACTGCATACCCTGGTGCTCAAGCCGAAGGATTACAAGGAAATGGCTCGCAATCCCCGGCCTGTCAAGCGCGTGACAGCCGAGGATATCGCAAAGGTCATAAGCGACTGGACGGGCATACCGGCAAACCGTATTACGGAAGAGGAAAGCAAGAAACTTCTTCGGCTCGAGCCGAGCTTGTGCGAGCGTGTCGTCGGGCAGGAGGAAGCCATCGAGATCATCGCAAGAGTGGTGCGCAACGCCAAGGTAGGGCTCGACAACCCGAGCAGGCCCAACGGCGTTTTCCTTTTTCTCGGGCCCAGCGGCGTGGGCAAGACCGAGCTTGCAAAAGCGCTTGCGGAGTTCCTGTTCGAAGACGAGCGGCGCCTCTTGAGATTCGATATGAGCGAATACCAGGAATCGCACACGGTCAGTAAGCTGATCGGCGCGCCGCCTGGATACATAGGTTACGACAACGAGGGACAGTTAACCGGGAAGGTTAGAACCAACCCCTATTCGGTGATTTTATTCGACGAAATCGAAAAGGCTCACCAATCCGTATATGACGTTTTTCTGCAAATATTCGACGAAGGCATACTCACCGACTCGCACGGCCGCACGGTGAATTTCTGCAACACTATCATCATCATGACCAGCAACATCGGTGCTGATATTTTCGGCGAGAAGGGCGAAGTCGGATTCGCGCGGTCGGGAACGGACACTTCGCGGCACCGCAAAATTACCGAGCGTGTGAGGCATGAGGTTAAAGACAAGTTCCGGCCCGAATTGCTTAACAGAATCGATGAGATCGTTGTCTTCCGGCATCTCGAGGAAATCCACATCAGGGATATTATAGATAAGTTTATCGGAATATTAACGAGCGGCTCAGCGACCGCGAGTTGAAGGTCGAACTCGACGAAAGCGCATACCGGCACCTCATTAAAGAGGGTTACTCGAAAGACTACGGCGCCCGGGAAATGGAGCGTACTATCAACCGTATGCTGAGCGCGCCGTTGGCCGAAGCCATATTGCAGGGCGGATTCAAAAAAGGAGACGTGGTGCGCGTTAAGGGCTCCGACGAAGGACTTGCTTTCGTCAGGGCGAGCCTGGAGCGCGTTTGATGAGGCCGCCGAAACACCACTTCCTCATGATAATGAGCGGCCCGGAAGACGGCCGCATATTCGAAATAAACAAAGATCAGATCACTATCGGGCGAAGCGACGAGAATGATGTCGTGATGAACGACGATCCTTACATGAAACCCGCTCACGCGTTACTGATCAGACAAGAGGGGCAGTTTTTTGTGGTCAGCGCATCGTCCGCCGACCAAAAAACCAACGTTACCATCCCGCTTGCCATCGGCCGGATATTCACACTCGGCGCAACGGAATTCTCCATAAAAGCAAAATAACGGTGGGTTGTAAATAGAGTTTTTTTTCGAACAAGTGAAAAGTGGAGCGTTGGAGAGAAAGGTTGTGTCGGTGAGATTTAAGGTTAATGTAAACCTTATCGTCCATTGTGGTTGACAATTGTTCCACACTACTTTAATTTTTATCCAATGAATCGTTCGGAATTGGCGACGCTCGGCAACACAATAATCGAGGGAGAAAGACTGCGGATCGAGCATGCGCGGTCACTCGTGGCGCTAGACATTACCGGGCTGCTGGATTTGATCGGACTGGCAAACCGCGTCAGGTTGAAGCGCAAGGGCGGCACGGTTTCGCTGTGCGCGATAATTAACGCCCGCTCGGGCCGTTGCAGCGAAGATTGCGCTTTTTGCACACAGTCGGCTCATTACGATACGGATGCGCCGGAGTACGATATGGTTTCGACCGACACCATAATCGAAGCAGCGCGGCGCGCCAGGCAAGCGGGCGCGGCACGATTCAGCATCGTCACCAGCGGCCTGGGGCTCGACACTCCCGCTGAAGTATCCGAAGTCACCGCCGGCATTCGCGCAATCAGGCGGGAGGGGTTGCGCGCTTGCGCGTCGGTGGGAGTGCTTGATACGAAAAAGCTCGAAGAGCTGAAAAAGGCGGGATTGACACGCTATCATCACAACCTCGAAACCGCACCGAGCTTTTTCCCCGAAATATGCACCACTCACAACTACAAGGACGATGTTGAGACCGTAAAAATCGCCCGGTCGATGGGCCTCGAGGTGTGCTGCGGGGGCATTTTCGGAATGGGAGAGTCGTGGGAACAGCGGATCGAGTTCCTTTACTTTCTGGCAGATATTGGCCCCGACAGCGTCCCGATGAATTTTCTCAACCCGATCCCCGGCACGCCCCTCGATGGTAAGACGGAGCTTACGCCGCTGGACTGCCTGAAAATAATCGCCCTGGCGAGATTGATATTGCCCGGCGCCGATATAGTGCTATGCGGTGGCCGGGAAGTTAACCTGCGCGACTTGCAGGCTATGGCGCTTTTCGCCGGCGCAAACGGCCTCATGATAGGTGACTACCTCACCACTCCCGGCAGGCCGCCGGAACCGGATCGGAAAATGATATGGGACGCCGGATTCGATATCGGGGAAATTTCGGCATGAACGAACATAAAAACGCTTTAATGACCAATCATTATTCCCGACTGCTTGATGACCTGAGGAATCGAAACCTCTTCCGGCGCTGCCGCACAGTAAGCGGGCCACAAGGGCCCAAGGTAACCGTTGACGGTCGGCGCGTAATACTTATGTGCTCGAACAACTATCTCGGCCTGGCCGACCATCCGGCATTGGCCCAAGCCACATCCCGCGTAGCGCTCGACATGGGAATAGGCGCCGGCGCATCCAGATTGATCAGCGGCACCATGGAGTTGCATTGCGAACTCGAACGGCGCCTGGCAAAATTCAAGCGCGCCGAGCGATGCGTGCTTTTCAATTCGGGATACCAGGCCAATGTCGGCGTGATCTCCGCCATCACAGGCAAAAACGACGTTATCTACAGCGATGAGCTGAACCACGCAAGTATGATCGACGGCGCGAGGCTGTCGAGGGCCGGCGTACGAGTGTATCCGCACCTCGATATGGAAAGACTCGATAATATGATGCGCACTGAAACTATCGAGGGGCGCAAGGTGATAATCACCGACGGGGTGTTCAGTATGGATGGAGATCCGGCGCCGATAAGGGAATTGGTCGAGCTTAAAAACCGATACGGAGCACAGCTTATTGTCGACGAGGCGCACGCGACCGGCGTGATCGGGCCCGGCGGCCGAGGACTGGTGGCCCAATACGGTCTCGAGGAATCCGTGGATGTCGTGGTCGGCACACTCGGCAAGGCGTTGGGCAGCTTTGGCGCGTTTGCGGTAGGCTGCACCGAAATCGTAGAATGGCTTATCAACACCGCGCGTTCGTTCGTGTATACCACTGCATTACCCCCGCCGGTGGTCGCCGCGTCCCTGGCGGCGCTCGACATTATCGAACAAGAACCGGAAAGAATCGAAGCGTTGAAATGGGCGGCGAGTTACATGCGCGAGAGGATGGCAAATGAAGGGCTGAATGTGGAAAATGGGAAGATACCGATTATACCGCTGGTCGTGGGGAATGCCCAAAAGGCGTTGGACTTCGCATCGGAATTGCTCGAAGAGGGAGTGTTTTGTCAGGCCATCCGACCTCCCAGCGTGCCCGAAGGTACGAGCCGCTTGAGAATAACCGTCATGGCGTCTCACACCCGCGACCATCTGGATCGTGCAATTGACGCCATCGCCGGAATCGCCCGGAAACTGGGAGTAATCGCAAAATGAAACCTGAAGATTCCGGGAAAATCAAAGAGCTGGACAAAAGCTATTTATGGCATCCGTTCACGCCGATGCTCGACTGGCTTGAAGATGATCCTCTGGTCGTCGAGCGTGGCGAGGGCGCATGGCTGTTCGATACCGACGGACATCGCTACCTGGACGGCATCTCATCGCTATGGGTCACCGTTCACGGCCACCGGCATCCGCGTATTGACGACGCGATTCGAGAGCAGCTTGACCGCATCGCTCATTCGACATTACTGGGTTTGACGAACGTCCCGAGCGCGGTTTTAGCCAAGCGTCTTATCGACATCGCGCCGCCGGGACTAAAGCGGGTGTTCTACTCCGATTCCGGCTCGACGGCGGTCGAAATTGCGATAAAGATAGCTTTTCAATATTGGCGCCAGTGCCGCAATCCACGGCCCGAAAAGACGCGGTTTGTAACTTTCGTCAACGCCTACCACGGCGATACGGTCGGGTCGGTTTCAGTGGGTGGAATCGACTTGTTCCATGCAATGTATAAACCGTTGTTGTTCCAGTCCTTCCGCGTGCCGAGCCCGTATTGTTACCGCTGCGAGTTGGGAAAGACTTTTCCCGAATGTTCTCTGGCTTGCACCGATCGCCTCGAGGAAATTCTCGAAGAGCATTCGGACGAAGTGGCGGCGGTGATATGCGAGCCGTTGGTGCAGGGCGCGGCGGGGATGATCACCGCGCCCGATGGACACTTGCGGCGCGTCAGGGAACTGTGCGACCGATACGATGTCCTGCTTATAGCCGATGAAGTGGCCGTCGGGTTCGGCAGGACGGGCGCCATGTTCGCCTGTGAGACCCAGGGCGTAACGCCCGATCTGATGGTATTGGCCAAGGGGCTGACGGGGGGGTATCTGCCTTTAGCCGCAACGCTCGTTACGGATCGGGTGTTCGAAGCGTTTCTCACTCGACATGACGAGCACCGCACTTTTTACCATGGACATACGTACACGGGCAATCCACTGGCATGCGCCGCCGCGATTGCAAATATCGAGCTTTTCGAGGAGGAAAAAACGCTGGACAGACTCGCACCCCGGATCGAGAGGTTGTCTCACGGATTAGAAAAGATTGCAAACCTTGATCACGTCGGCGACGTCAGGCAACGAGGTGTTATGGTCGGGATAGAGATCGTAAAAAACAAATCCACCAGGGAACCTTTTGATATCGAAGAGAAAAAAGGCGTTAAAATTTGTCGACAGGCGCGACGATATGGTGTTATACTAAGACCACTCGGTGATGTAGTGGTTCTTAACCCACCTCTATGCATAGACGACGACCAGGTGGACATGCTTGTGGAGGCGGTTGGAAACTCTATAGTGGATGAGGCGTGACCGATGGCAAATACGGGGATATTTATAACCGGAACCGACACCGGGGTGGGAAAAACCTTCATTGGCGCGGTGCTTGCGGCGGCGCTTGTAAAACGCGGCGTGGATGTGGGTGTCATGAAGCCCGTGGAAACAGGCTGTGCCGACATGAAGCCGGAAGACGCGCTGATCCTAAAAACGGCCGCCGGGGTTAAGGATCCTATCGGCATGGTTTGCCCTGCGATTTTTCGGGAGCCTTTGGCGCCTTTGGTGGCCGCGCGTATCGAGAATCGCGAGGTCGATGTCGGCGGTATAATGGCGGCATATAGAGAACTGGCCTCCCGGCACAAGATGATGATTGTGGAAGGGGCGGGAGGAATAATGGTACCGGTAACATCAAACAGGCTGATGGTTGACCTTGTGATCGAGATGGGTTTGCCGCTGCTGCTGGTCGCGCCTGACCGGTTAGGCTGCATAAACCACGTTATGCTCACACTCGAAGCCGCCAGGCGGGTGGAGCTTGAGGTTCTCGGTATAGTGCTTAATCAGATCGACCGGGAAGGCGATTTATCAAGGCACTCGAATGCGGACATAATCGAGGAATTAAGCGTCTATCGGCCCGTGGTGATTTCTTACGCCTCAAGGGAAATTCCTTTCCAAAAGCATCCGGACGCCAACACGCTCGTAACCAGAATACTCGCCGCATTGCCGGCTTAATGCTCAGTTCACGCTGAAAAATTTCTCTATGAAATTGTAGAAATCGCTTGATATTACAGCTCCAATAATCAATAATAGTACCCGGATGGATTATAGCCGAGAAAAGAGCAAGCAGGGTCGTTTCTTCGACCTGCCCGATTTTCCGGACGATTCGGTCGAACGCGGCTGGCTGGAGCGCGGGTACCGTTACATTGCCGGTGTTGACGAGGCGGGTCGCGGGCCGCTTGCCGGGCCGGTGGTGGCGGCAGCGGTCATATTGCCCCTGCCGTGCAAAATACCGGGATTGAACGACTCGAAGAAATTATCACGCAATAAACGCGAGCAACTCTACGAAATCATCCTCCAACAGGCGCTAAGCGTGGGCATCGGAATAGCTGACCCGGGGGTTATAGACACCATCAACATCCTCGAAGCGACATTAACGGCAATGAAAGAGGCCGTCGATGCGCTCGACCCCAAACCGCACGCATTGATAGTGGACGGTATAAGCCGCGTGCCGGCTCTCATACCTCAGCGTACGGTCAAGAAGGGCGATTCGAGGTGCGTGAGCATCGCGGCGGCGAGCATAATCGCAAAGGTCAGCCGGGATCGCATGATGGAAACTCTGCATTTATTCCACCCCGATTACGGCTTCAACGAGCATAAGGGTTACGGCACGCAGTTGCATCTTAAAGCGCTTAGGGAGCGCGGGCCGTGCAAAGCTCACAGGCTTTCCTTCCGGGGCGTAAAGGAACTGCCGCCCGGGGAATAACTCGACATAAGCGGCGGACTCCAAACCGGGGCTACATTCGATGACAACACGCAACGATGCGGTGGGCTTCATAAAAAAGACGACCGACAGGGTTGGATTCGTCGTCGAGATTATGAACAAGTATCGCCACATCATCGACGGCGCAAAGCGCGTTTTCGTCAAACCGAATATCGTAAGCCACGAGCTATACCCCACAACCACACATCCGGATGTGCTCGATACCGTCCTGGAAGCGCTGGACGGAAAAGACATAATCGTCGGCGACGGGCTCGCCGTGGATATATTTCGCACACACATCACGCTGGTCGCGCACCCGCTTCATCACATTTGCGAAAAAAAAGGCGTAAAGGTCATCGACCTGCACCAAACCCCTTCGAGTAATTTCAAAAGCCCGAGGGGATTCTCCGTCAACCTGAGCCGCACCCCTTTCAATTTCGATCTCATCATAAGTTTGCCGGTACTGAAATCCCATAAAATCTGCACGATGACCGGAGCGCTGAAAAACCAGTTCGGATTTACCACCAAGGCGGACAGGATAAAGATGCATTCGGGTATCAAAAACATTCATAAAGCCATCGCGGAAATCAACGTAATTTGCCGTCCGGGAATTTTTATTATGGACGCGGTCGATATACTTATAAACACAAACGAAGTCCGTCACGGCGGCAGGCCGGCGCATCCGGGATACATGCTCGCGGGGACCGACCCCGTAGCGCTGGACACCCGAGGGTTCGATTTACTCGCGGGAATGGACGATAATTTTTGGGGCAAAAAACCACAAGACGTGAAGCATCTGGCCTTTGCCGCCGAATATGAAATCGGGCGACCGGACGGGCATATCGAGGAGATGCAATAAACAGGCAAATTGAAATCGGCAGGCGAGGAGAAGCACTGGCGGCTTCTTATCTCAAGCGAATAGGCTACAGAATTATCGACCGCAACTGGCAAGGCCGCACGGGCGAAATCGACATCGTGGCCCAAGACGGGGAGGCGGTGGTCTTCGTCGAGGTCAAAGCGCGCTCGGGCGAAAGCTTTGGTACCCCGAAGGAGGCCGTTACCGGCAAAAAAAAACGGCACTTAACGAACGTCGCAAAGGAATATCTTCAGAAAAAGCGTAAATCGAAAAAGCCCGTGCGCTTCGACGTGATAGCGGTGTCCATCAAGGGAGACACCCTGTTCGACAGGCTGCGCAGCCCCAAAATCGAGCACATAAAAGGCGCTTTCGAGGTAAAAGAATAACGATAGTCCGAAACAAACCACAAAGTCACAAAGCCACTAAGTTATTACTTTGCACTAATTACTTCGTGCCTTCATGTTTTTGTGATAAAAAACAGTCCCATCCGTACAATTTGGATTATTAGCGTTCAGGTTGAAGGAATGGGGCACATTAACTAACATATTGAACTACACATCATTGGAGGAATTGCGATAATGGAAGAGGCGCCCAAGAGGGAGCTTATAAAAGGTAACGTCGCCATTGCGCGGGCGGCCATCGAGGCCGGTTGCCGGTTTTATTTCGGATACCCGATTACCCCTCAAAACGATATCCCGGAATACCTCGCGAAGCACCTGCCGCTGGTTGGAGGCACGTTCCTTCAAGCCGAGAGCGAGATAGCGAGCATAAACATGTGCCTGGGCGTCGCCGCCACAGGGGGTCGCGCCATGACCAGCAGCTCCGGGCCGGGGCTGTCGCTCAAGCAGGAAGGCTTGAGTTACTGCGCGGGCGACGAGCTGCCGGTGGTCGCGGTGAACGTCATGCGCTCCGGCCCCGGACTCGGCGGAATAAGCCCCAGCCAGGGAGATTATTACCAGGCCACACGCGGCGGCGGGCATGGAGATTATCGCATGATAGCGCTTGCGCCAAACTGCGCGCAGGAAATGTGGGATCTGACGTTCCTGGCCTTCGATCTCGCGGACAAGTACCGCAACCCCGCGCAGATACTTGCCGACGCAGTGCTCGGGCAAACCAGCGAGGTGGTCGATACGCGCAAACCGCCCGGGATCGATATACCGCCGAAGGAATATATCGTCGGCAGTTGTAAGGGACGTGAAAAGCGCGTTATCAAAAGCCTCTTTCTCGGAGAGCGCGAACTTGAAAAACACTGCTTCAACCTCGGCGAAAAATACAAACAAATCGAGGCCGACGAGGTGCGCTGGGAGGAGTATTTAACGGAAGACGCCGAGATAGTGCTGGTGGCGTTCGGTATCGCCAGCCGCATATCTCGCACCGCCGTCGACCGGGCGCGCGAAAAGGGCATAAAGGCGGGACTCTTCAGGCCTATTACGATCTGGCCTTATCCTTACGGGCAAATGCGCAAGCTGGCGGATAAGACGGAGAAATTCCTGAGCGTCGAGTTGAACCTCGGCCAGATGGTGGACGACATCCGTATCGCCGTCGGCGACAAGGCGCAGATTTACCTCTACGCCCGCCCGCCCGGCGCCGGAGCGCTCCCATACGCCGACGAAGTTCTCGAACAGATCGAAAAATACGCGGGGGATTGATTTTTCATGAAACTTTTTCACAAAACGGGAAGGAGAAGGGGAAAGCCATGATTACAAAAGTAGAAATCGAAAATTTCAAGAGCATAGAAAAAGCTTCGGTCGAACTGGGCAAATTCAATGTGCTCATCGGACCGAATAATTCGGGAAAATCGAATTTTCTTGAGGCTATTTTAATGCCAAAGCAATTGGCAAATTTATTCAGCCTCGAACAAATATTTAAAGGAAGGAAACATTTTGAAGACTTTCTCTGGAGAAATGATAAAAACATCAAAATATCTGTTCACTTGCAAGCCGAGGATCAATTTTATCATTCTATCATCTTGACAAAAGATGGTTTAAATAAGCCTACTGTGGAAAAAGAACGCATAGAACATAAGAATGACAAAGACGAATGGTTAGAGGTGGCCCGGTCTACGAGTGATACCTTAGTAAAGGCAAGTGATATGGCTTCCATAAAT
>CAZDAF010000062.1:8549-13225 GCA_964503115.1 uncultured bacterium | reverse complement strand
GACTGTCGAAAACTCGGCCATTCGATGCAGTTTGCCGAAGCTATTGTGCGGGATATTACGCTTCCTACAGATCCGTACGGACCCACGCGGCTGGCGCGCATGTTTTTGAGGGATTCTTTGCCGGACAGTTATTTCAAAACCGGTTTTTTTTATATCCCCATCTGCCTGCCGATGATTTCCTTCATTATTTCGGTGGTTCCCGCAAAGATCGTCTGTATTCGAGCGTCGAGGAATGCTTTTGCGATGGGGTATTCAAGCATGTATCCGTATCCACCGTGGATTTGCACTCCTTCGTCCACCACTCGCTTTAGCATTTCGGTGGTCCACCACTTGGCCATGCATGTTTCCGTAGCGACGTTTTTTCCTTCAACATGCGCCTGTATAAGCCTGTCGACGAAAGCGCGGCTGATCGCAATTTCTGTAGCCATCTCGACCATTTTGAATCTCAGCACCTGGAATTTGTGTAACGCTCTTCCGAAAGCGGTACGTTCTTTCGAGTAATTTATGGAAATATCCAATGCGTATTCGGCGGCGGTCTGAGCGGCCATCGCCACCACCAGTCTCTCCTGCTGAAGTTTTTCCATAAGGATATAAAATCCCTGTCCTTCTTCGCCCAACAGGTTGGAAACCGGTATGCGGCAATCTTCGAACAACAATTCGGAAGTGTCCTGGGCTTTCATGCCTATTTTTTCGAGCTTGCGTAATTTGACGAATCCCGGCGTGCCGTCCTCGACAACGAACAGGCTGAAGCCGCCGTGCCCGGCGCCCTCGCCGCTTTCCGTACGACATGCCACCACGCACAGGTCGCATATCCAGCCGTTAGATATGAAAGTCTTCTGCCCGTTAAGTACCCATTCGTCCCCGTCGCGTTTGGCCGTAGCGCGCATAGCTGCCAGATCGCTGCCTGCGTCAGGTTCGGTCATTGCCACCGCGGTGATCGTATCTCCGGAGATACATCCCGGCAGCCATTTTTCTTTTTGCTCCTCGTCTCCGTAGCTGTAAATGTACGGTACCACGATGTCGGAGTGCAGGCTCAGCATCAGTCCCGATTCGCCTGCTGCCGCGAGTTCTTCGGCTATAACAACCGAATAGTAGAAATCCGCTTCCAGGCCGCCGTATTTCTCATCGACCCACGGGCAAAGGTATCCCTGCTCGCCGCATTTCTTCCATATCTCCCTGGATACCATCCCCTGTGCCTCCCATTCCTCGCGATAGGGCACAACCTCCTTCTCGACGAATTTCCGGAAAGCATCCCGGAATATGTCATGCTCCTCGCTGAAGATATTCCGTTCCAGCATGGTTTTTCTCTCCTTTATTCGAATTTTCGGTTTTGATTGCGTTTATTTTTCAATTGAAATGCAACGCGGCCTTAAGATAACATTTGTTATTCACTTTGCAAAAAGACGTGCCGGTAATTCAGACGCGAAGTCCTGACAGTAACACCGTCTTTTTCTTCGGACACAGACGTGTGCGTATGCATCCGTATGAACAGGCGGTATATGCGTACCCGTATGGGCGTATAGCTTAACCTCAGGCTGTTGGGAATTTTACTCGCCGAGCAATTTGCGGATTTTGGGCAATATTTCTTCCAGCCCGAACGGCTTGGTGAGATAGTCGTTGAAAAGTTTTGCGCTTTCCCCTAGAGATTCCGAAGAAACTCCCGTCATCGCGATAATGGGAATATCGGACGTTTCCGGCTCGCACCTCAAGGTGGCGGCGGCCTTATCTCCCCGGTAAGGCATCTCGATGTCCATAATAATAAGATGCGGTTTAAAGGACTTCGCTTGGTTTAGCGCCTCGTCGCCGCTTTTTGCCACCTCGACTTCATAGCCCGCATCCTCCAGGGTGTCACAAGTCACCGCCAGGAAAGTAGGACTGTCGTCAACCACCAGAATACGCATGCCGTAATACCTTGTAAAGTATTTTAGCAACTCGCAAGTCTAACTTCAAGCGGCCCCGTCGGATTGCGGCTTCGAGCCCGATCATCTACCATGATGATTTAAAAGGAGGAAGTCCATGGATAAGAATGAAGAGATTTCCAAAAAAATCGAAGTGGCGGTGGACGATGAGGTAGCCATCGGCGCATATATAAATCTGGCATTTGTCAACCACTCACCGGACGAGTTCACCATGGACTTTGTCTACGTACCTCCCAACTCGCCCAAGGCCAAACTTCGCTCGAGGATAATATCAAGTCCTTCCCACACCAAGCGATTTTTAATGGCGCTTCAGGAAAACGTCAGGCGATATGAGGAAAAGTTCGGAACCATCGATATTACATCGAAAATATCGCCCGGCTTCCCGGAAGGCGCGGGGCATGCCTGATTATTATGCGCTCATTCCCGCTGTTTCCGTTAAATTTTACGCCTTTATGCGGAAAATGGCTTGACGTACAAGCAAATAATGTGATAGATTCAATAAGAGTATGATTAGCGAATCCGACGGTTCCGAACTGCCGATTGACGAAAGAGAAGGATTGGTGTTGTTTTTTACCGTTGGAGGGCATACTTTCGGTATAAGGCTGACCGAGGTGATCCGGGTCGATGACTCCGGCATAAATGAAGCAAAGGAAGCTTCGTCGGCCTACGAAGAAACGGAGTGGGTAGACCTTCGGCGCTTTTTCAATTTGGGCGCCGGAGAAGAATGTGAGAAAACCATAACAATCGTTCTCGAGGGGGAAGAAGATCGGTTTTACCTGTTGGCCGACGAGGTGGATAAGATAGTTTCCGCGCAAGATGCTCAGGAGGTTCAATGGCCCCGGCAACTTGCCGGGGAGGCGGCGGAAATCTTCAGTGGGTTTTTTCGCGATGGGGAACGATTGGCGCCGGCGGTCAATGTTTTGGCCGTCAGGGAAGCGGCGAAGCGTGAAGGCCGGTGAAAAATCAAGATACCTCGGCTGATAAAAGTAAAGTGATCCTGTTTCGCGCGGGAGAAACGCTGCATGGAGCTAAACTGGACGAGGTTCTAAAAGTGGTGACGGAGGACAACCTGACTTACATACCCAGAACGCCGAATCATGTTAAGGGCGCGATCTACCATGAGGGTAGAGCGATACCGGTTTTCTTATGTGAAACCGGCAAGAATAACGGGGAATCCGAAAACCTGGTATTGCTCTTCGAACACGCTCATGGCCCGGTAGGATTGGCCATAGACAGGGTGATAGGCGTGGTGGATGAAACCGAAGTAGAGCACAACGAGGAAGACGAGCTATTATACGGGGGTGAACGCGTGAAATTGGTAACCAACAAAGACCTGCTTTCACCCCCCGCCCCCGATAAGTAGAGGAGGAGGGATATGGCAAAAAAAATATTGCTGGCGGACGACAGCATCACTATCCAGAAAGTGGTGAGGATTACTCTTGCCGATGGAGATTTCGAACTCACCACCGTGGACAACGGGGACGATGCTCTCACGATGGCCGGACAGATAATGCCGGACCTGATTCTTGCCGATGTGGTAATGCCCGGCAAGAACGGTTACGAGGTGTGCGAGGAGGTTAAGCGTAACCCCGCTCTCATGAACATACCCGTACTTTTGCTGGCAGGCAGTTTCGAGGCTTTCGATGAGATTAAAAGCGCTCAAATAGGCGCCGATGGGCACATCACCAAGCCCTTCGATACGCAGGCCTTTCTGGATAAGGTAAATGAATTGATCGAGAAAGGAGCGCGCCAGGAAGTCGCACGGCCTGCCGAAGCGCCGGCCGCCGCCGCTGCACCGCCTCAACCTGAAGCCGCTCCGCCACCGCCGGCGCCCCCTCAAGAACCTCCGCCGCCAATGCCTCCACAACCCGCAACGCCTCCACCTCCTCCACCAGCGCCTCCGCCCCAACCCCAGGCCGCACCACCACCCCCAATGCCTCCACAGCCTGAAGCAGCGCCACCTCCGCCTCCGATGCCGCCTCAACCGGAAATGCCGGCTCCACCTCCACCCCCACAGCCGGCCGCGCCTCCACCACCTGCTCCTCCTCCACCTTTCCAACCGGAAGCCGCTCCTCCTCCACCTCCTCCTCCGACGCCACTCACCCCCGAACCGCCCACAGCTCCAGAAGCTGAACTGCCTGCGGCGGATATTTTCGCCGAACCTACGCCGCCATCAGCGCCGGCAGAGCCCCAGATCGAGCAACCGACCGAGATGCCGGCCTTCGAGGCGCCCGCGCCAGGACAGGAGGCCGGTTTCGAACAGCTTGCTCCACCTTCGGAAGAGGCATACTGGCCTGGAGGAGAAACTCCTGCCGAAGAGCAACCGGAAATACCTGCAGAAGAACCGCCACCTGCTCCCTCACAGGATGCCACTATGCCAATGGCCGATCCATGGGAAATGGCCGCCGACATGGGACCGTCCGAACAACAGGAAGCTCCATCGGTGGAAGAGCCTCCATCGGCTCCCACCCAGGAGGAAGGCATGCCCATGGCCGAGCCGTGGGAGATTGCCGCCGATATGGGAGCGCCCGAGGAACACCCTGCCGGCTCGATAGAGATGGAACCTGTCGAAAGCATGGAACCGATTGAGCCGACTTCCGAGGTGGAAGAAGCGCCCGAGATTGTATCTCAAGAGCCTTTAGCAACTGAACCGCCTCCTCTCGAAGCTCCGCCCATGGCTGCCGAACCGTCTCCTTTCGAAACTCCGCCCATGGCTGCCGAACCGCCCGCGCCCGAACCGTCTCCTTTCGAAGCTCC
>CAZDAF010000062.1:0-8449 GCA_964503115.1 uncultured bacterium | reverse complement strand
CGCCCATGGCTGCCGAACCGCCCGCGCCCGAACCGTCTCCTTTCGAAGCTCCGCCTGAGGTTGCCGAACCGCCCGCGCCCGAACCGTCTCCTTTCGAAGCTCCGCCTGAGGTTGCCGAACCGCCTGCGCCCGAACCGCCTCCATTCGAAACTCCGCCCATAGCTGCCGAGCCGTCCGAGCCGCCTGCGTTCGAGGCTCCGCCCATGGCTGCCGAGCCACCTCCTTTTGAGGCGGCACCGGAAGCTGTTGTGGAAGAAGCGGCCGAACCCACACCACAACTCGTCGAAGAGGCGCCGGTTCCGGTAGAAAGGGAAGTGCCGGAAATGGCCCCGGAAGCAGTTGAACCTATCGAGGAAGTGGCCGCTGCACCGCCGCCGTTATTGTCGGAAGAAGTGAAGGAAAAAATCGAAGAGGCAGGCGAGGAAATAGCAAAAGCCGCCGGCCTGAGTTCAATACCTGAGGAGCTGCTACAACTAATTGTAGACAAGATAGAAAAGATAGCATGGGAGGTAATTCCGCAGATAGCGGAAGCCGTAGTAACCGAACGAATCGAAAAGCTGGAGAAGGGCAAGAAAGAATAGCGAAAAATCAAATAGGGCCCCGATCCGGTAGGCCCCTATTGAAGGGGATTGAATATCCAATCCCCTTAAATTTAAGTTCATCTTTGTGAAAATTTTGTGTGCTCATCGGAGGAAACCCCACAGTGGAGGAAAAAACCAAAGGATATAACCCACGGGAAACCGAAAAGCAATGGTACGACTGGTGGGAAGAACAGGGCTTTTTTATGCCCGATCCTGATGCAAGCGACACTGAACCATATTGCATCGTCATTCCCCCACCCAACGTCACGGGTTCACTTCACATGGGCCACGGCCTTAACAATACCCTACAGGATATTCTTATACGTTATTACCGTATGTTGGGCCGCAAGACCCTTTGGCAGCCCGGAATGGATCATGCAGGTATCGCCACCCAATACGTGGTTGAAAGGGAACTGAAAAAGGAAGGGACCAGCCGGCAAGAGGTCGGGCGGGAGAAATTCCTCGAACGTGTCTGGGAATGGGTCGACTCCAGCGGCGGAATAATATTAAAACAATTGCGCAAATTGGGCTGCTCGTGCGACTGGAGCCGTCGGCGATTTACAATGGACGAAGGTCTCAGCCGGGCTGTTCGCGAGGTTTTCGTCCGGTTATGGGAAGAAGATCTTATATACCGTGGCCACCGGCTGATTAACTGGTGTCCTTCCTGCCATACGGCGTTGAGCGACCTCGAGGTGGCCTTGCCGAAGGATGCGAAGAAGGGCAAGCTGTGGCATCTCAGGTACCCCTACAAGGAAGGTGAGGGCTACATCGAGGTGGCCACCACCCGCCCGGAGACGATGCTCGGCGATACAGCCGTCGCCGTGAATCCCAACGATGATCGCTACAAACACCTCATAGGCAAGACGGTTGTGCTGCCTTTTGTAGATCGCGAGATACCTATAATCGAGGACGAGCTGGTATCGGTGGAATTCGGCACCGGAGCTTTGAAAATAACGCCGGCACATGATTTCGATGACTTCGATATCGGCCAACGCCACGACCTCGAAATGGTCAACGTTATGGACAAGGACGCCGTTCTGAATGAAAACGCCGGGCCGTTCAAAGGACTCGATCGATATACGGCTCGCCAGAGAGTACTTGATGAACTTGATAAAATGGGTCTTTTGGGCCCAATCGAGGATTACCCCTTGCGCCCCGGGCGTTGTTACCGGTGTAAGACGGAAATCGAGCCTATGCTTTCCGACCAGTGGTTCGTCAAGGCAAAGGGATTGGCCGGGGAAGCCATGGAAGCGGTGCAGCGCGGCGATACGCGTATAGTACCGGCGGTATGGGAAAAGAACTATTTCGATTGGCTCACCGACATACGCGACTGGTGCATCAGCCGGCAAATATGGTGGGGTCATCAAATACCGGCATGGTATTGCGACGATTGCGGCGGGATAACCGTAACACTGCAAGACCCGACGGAATGCTCCCATTGCAAAGGCGGCCGGCTCAGGCAGGAGACGGACGTGCTGGATACATGGTTCAGCTCGGCGCTTTGGCCCTTCAGTACTCTCGGCTGGCCCGACGAGACGGACGCTTTGAACACTTTCTATCCCACAACGTGCCTGGTAACGGGTTTCGACATCCTCTTCTTCTGGGTGGCGCGTATGATGATGATGGGATTGCATATTATGGGAAAGGCGCCTTTCGAAGACGTCTACATCCACGCGCTCGTGCGGGACGAGTACGGCAAGAAGATGAGCAAGTCCAAGGGCAATGTTATCGACCCGCTCGAGGTGATAGATAATTTCGGCGCCGATTCTTTCCGGTTTACACTGGCGGCATTCGCGGCCCAGGGTCGCGACATCAAGTTGAGCGAAAGTCGTATCGAAGGGTACCGGCATTTCTGCAATAAAATCTGGCAGGCCGCTCACGGGGTCGTGTTGCGAAACCTCGATGGCTTCGATTACGAAAGTGCAAAAAAATTGCCCCGATCTCTGGAAGAAAAGTGGATAATATCCAAGCTCGGCAGTACCGCCCGGAGGATGAGAGAATATATCGAGTCGTATAAGTTCAACGAGGCTGCAAGCGCCATTTACCATTTTATATGGATGGATTTCTGCGACTGGTTCATCGAGATGTCCAAACCCGCGATTTACGGCGAAGACCCTGAAAAAAAAGACGCATTCAGGCGGACGTTGCTCGATGTACTCGAAGGTTCATTAAGGCTGCTGCATCCGTTGATACCGTTTCTGACGGAAGATATATGGCAGAAGCTTCCGGTTCCCAAAACGTCTCAAAGCATAATGATGGCGCCCTACCCTTCTCCCGAAGATTATCCTTACGACGAGTGGGCGGAGACTGAGTTGGCTATTGTTATGGAAGTTATAAAAGCCCTCAGGAACATTCGCGGCGAGAACGACATCAAGCCCGGTACCCGCGTGCCCGCCGTGCTGCTGGCGGCAGACGATCCCACCGGCACACTGCTGGAAAACAACCGCGTGCATATCGAGTCGTTGGGCAAATTAAGCTCTATCGATATTCAAGTGGGCGGCTCCGCTCCTGAAAAGACCGCCGTGCAGTCCACATCTATGGTCGAGGTGCATATCCCGCTCGAGGGGCTGGTGGATTTCGCAGAGGAGATCAAACGGCTGGAAAAGGAAAGCGGCAAGATCGAGAAAGACCTCGGCATGGTAAAGAAAAAACTTGCCAATGAAGAATTCCTCAAAAACGCCCCGCCCGAAATTGTGGAAAAGGAAAAGAACAAACACGAAGAGTTGATCGATAAGCTCGATGCGGCCCGCCGGAACATCGATCGAGTCCGGCAGTATATTTAGGCTGTCAATTGGATCGAAAATATATGGGCAGCGCCGCGATGCCGAAGAGTACCGGCGCAATCCACGCTGCAATAAGAGGATTTTGAATCACACCGCCCCGGCCGAGGCTTAACGTCCAGGCGAAAAATTCATAGTAAGAAAGGCATATCAAAAGGCTCCATACGATTCCCCCGGCCACACCCGCGCCCTGGCCGCTCTTCAACCCCAGCGGAACGGCCAATACCAACAATATCAGGCCACTCAACGGATAGCTGACCTTTGCCCATAAATCCACCTTGAAAGATCGCATGTCGCTGCCACCTCCCTCGAGAGCGGATATATACAGCGCCAGATCGAAAAACCCCGTCTCTTTAGGGTCTTTTTTCATCCTTTCGAGGTCTTCGGCGGTTTCGGGGATATTTACAGTGATAATTTTGTGATGGCTGACCGTCACCTCGCCTTCGGGCGAAAAATTGCGTACGACAACTCCCTCACCGACCCATTCGTCTCCATCCCAACGGGCGTTTTGGGCCTCCAGTCTTCTCGTAACCTTGAAATCCTCACCTACTTCCAAAACCACAAAATTGATAATTTCCTTTTTTTCTATCCTGTACTCTTGCAGGAAGTAAATCCCCCCGGCCCCTCGATACCACCCGCTCACGGTGCGGCCGGGAGTTTCGAGCTTTTTTCCCTTAACCGCCGCGTCCCGATTTTTTTTGAATTGCTTTATCCGAACGCGAGTTATTTCTTGTCTCGTATTTGATCCGGGCAAGACGAATTCACCCATGCAAAATAAGGCCGCGCCGACAAGAAGTGCGAAAAAAAATACCGGCCTCATGGCCGCTCTGACCGGAATCCCTGCGGCGCGCATGGCCATAATTTCCCTTCTCCGGTTGAGCAGGCCGAGTGTAATCAACGCCGCAAGAGGTAAATTTAGAGGAGTAATGTCATACACCACCTGGGGCAGTTTGTATGCCAGATACACCAGCAGCAAGCTAACCGGCGCGCCGCCTTCCCCCACATACCTCTGCACACGATCAAAGAAATCGACAAGAACGAAAATCCCGGTCAACGCTGCCAATGCCGCGAAAAAAATCCCAAAAAACTCCCGAAAGACCATCCTGCGAAGTATCTTCATTGCCGCGATTCCCGTTGAAATCTATCGACAAACCTTGCGACCCATTCAGCAACCCAGGTCGCAGCCACCGAAGTCGGCAAAGGCCGATCATTTAAAACGCGATGAAAAAAGAAAATGCCGGATAACACCACGATTACGTTGGGACCCCATAGCGCCCAGAAGGGCGGCATAAACCCTTTTACGGCCATCATTTTACCGCCGCTGACCATGATGTAGTAGATCATCGTGAGCGCGATGCTGGTAATTATGCCTTGATGCCTGGTGGTTCGCGGTGGCTGTATGCCCAGGGGAATGCCCCAAAGCGCCAATATAAGGCATGCGAAAGGCAAACTGAATTTCTGGTACCGGGAAATTTCTATCTGCCTCAATGCCACACGGTACCTTTCCGCCGCCAGCCGCGTCGCTTTGGTCTGAGGTTTGGAGGATTGAACCTCCCGGAGACGTTTGCTCAGGTCTTCTTTTTTGCGGTCAAGGTCTGCAATATTCATCAACTCGATATGACTTCCACGTTCCACCTTACCGCCCTGTTTTTTTTCCTCCAAATCGATTTTAACATCGAAAACATCGAACTTTATCGACCGGAAGATTTTCCCGTTTCTATCGGAGGTTTGAATTTCACCATCCGTCAGTTGCAGGTTATTTTTCAGATGTTCCGGATCCAGATCCATGCGGCCTTGCTTTGCAAACACGTAAACGGTTTCAGTTCCTTCTATTTTTTCCTTTTCAGTCTGTGTTTGAGCGATCATTACTCCTTTGAGCGTTTCGTTTTCCATCGCGTCAACATATATAGTGAGGTTGGAACCCAAATTGACGAACCCCTTCAGCTTAATGGCCGCCCTTACGCTTGTGCGGGCGATTTCCAGTTTCATTTCGTTCGTCCATTCGGCGGCACGGGGGATGGCGTACAAACTTAAAAAAGCGGTCATGACCGTGCACAAAACGCCCAGAACCAATACCGGAGCTAACAGACGGGCAATACTTATGCCCACCGCTTTCATCACCGTAATCTCGCTATCGGCGCTGAGTCGATTCACCACCAGAAGCGTCGCCAAAAGCAGTGCGACGGGTGTCACAATAGTCAAGAAAAAGGGAAGCATGAGACATACCATCTGAAACACCCTCAAAAGCGGCACGCCTCGATTGACAACCCACTCGGTGATCTGTATCATGCGTTGAATCAGCATAATGATCACCATCACGAGCATCGCAAGAGCGAAAGGCGTCGCCACTTCCTTGAAGACGTATTTTTCCAGTACCAGCTTCATCAGGTCCAACCCGGCGCTTTCCCCGGTTGCTTTTTACGGTATATGCCTGTTCGATCACTGTCAAGGAACAAGACAATGAAGGTTCTGAGCGGGGCGGACATCGCGCGAGGCGGCACGGCACAAAATACATTCAGCGCCGGGACCGCCGTTTCCATCGGCAATTTCGACGGCGTTCACCGTGGCCACCGGGAAATACTTGCGCGGCTTATGCGCAGGGCCGAAGAGTTGGGGACGTTATCCGTTGTGATGACCTTCGATCCGCACCCCCGAAAGGTGCTTTCCGGCCCCGAAGGACTGAAGTTGATTACCGGCCTGAACACAAAATGCCGCATTTTCGAGTCGCTGGGTCTTGACTACCTGATTAAAATGGATTTCACAAGCGAATTTGCAGCACTTAGCCCCCAAGAATTTATCGAAAAATGGCTTATGCTGCTTTCGCCGCGTGCCGTGGTGATAGGATATGATTTCAACTTCGGTCGCGGCGGAGCCGGCACGTTCGATATACTAGAAGCGGAAGGCCGCAAGCGAGGCTTTACCGTCGAGATGGTCGAGGCGTTGAGCGTGGAGGGGATGACCGTCAGCTCGAGTCGTATACGCAACCTTATCGAGGGCGGCGAAGTCGGCACCGCGGAAAAGCTGCTTGGCCGACCGTACTCGGTTTTTGGAAAGGTGATCAAAGGACACGGCCGTGGACAACGCCTGGGATTTCCAACGGCGAATGTGGGCGCTACCGAGGAGTTGTTGCCGTGTGACGGAGTTTATGCCGGCGAGGTTGTGATCGACAATCAAGCATTGCCCGCCATGGTGAACATAGGCGCAAATCCCACCTTCGAGGACATGGCTCGAAGCGTTGAAGCGTGCATCCTTAACTTCAACGACGATATTTACGGCAAAGAGATCGAGGTGCGGTTCAGAGATCGGATACGTTCCGAAATTAAATTCCCCGACCCGGAAGCCCTGGTCGAACAGATAAAACACGACCAAAAAACCATCGAACGCTTCTTCCAGTCACGCGGTACGAGCAAGTGACCAATATTATCTAAAAACCGCCGTTCTCCATGAACTCCGTAGGGGCGACCCGATCCGGGGACACAATACAGATTTTTTTTGAAAATCTCTTTACTATGTTAAAAAGGAGAAAAACCCCGTATCGTGTCCCCGAATCCCCGGATTCGTCATTAGCTCTTTCCTCCCACCGTTATCTCGGGGATTCGTAAAGTGGGCTGGGCGTCGGAGACGGGGACTCCCTGGCCATCTTTGCCGCAGGTGCCGATGGCGAATCCCAGGTCGGAACCGACCATGTCTATGGACTGTAATATTTGCGGCCCGTTGCCTATCAGGGTCGCGTTCCTGACGGCATCTCCCGTTTTGCCCTTTTCGATAAGGTATCCCTCGGTAACTTCGAAGACGAAATCTCCGTTAACCGTGTTCACCTGCCCGCCGCCCATTTTTTTTACGAACAACCCTCGCTCGACGCTTCGAACGATTTTCTCCGGGTCATGTTTACCGGCCGGTATCATGGTGTTGGTCATTCTCACTATGGGCCTATGCCGGTAGCTTTCACGCCTGCCGTTTCCGGTACTTGCCGCGCCGGATTTCATCGCCGAGAGGCGCGAATGCATATAGCTTACAAGTTTCCCGCGATCTATAAGCGTTGTTTTATTCGCCGGTACTCCTTCGTCATCGAAAGCGAACGACCCTCTTGCGCCCGGCACAGTTGCGTCATCCACCACGGTGACAAGCGGTGAAGCGATATGCTCCCCGATGCGTCCCGTGTACACGCTTAAGCCTTCCTCTGCGAGGTCCGCTTCGAGCCCGTGCCCGACGGCTTCGTGTATCATGGTCCCGCCCGCTTCGCTGGACAAAACCACCGTCATCCGCCCCGCCGGGGCCGGGGGAGCTTCGAGCATGAGAAGTGCGCGGCGCACGGCGCGTTCGGCAACTTCTTCCGGAGGATTTTCATCGAACAACTCCATACCGCGCGTGCCGCCGACGGGTTCATAGCCCGTCTGCACCACTTCTCCGTCCGCCGCAACCACGTGCACCAGAAAAACCAGTTGCGTAAGCACCTCTCTAACGAGTGAGCCGTCCGCAGTGGCTATCTCAATCTCGCGCCGGCTGTCGCCGAAGTTCACCCTTACCTGCCGAATCCTGGAATCGATCTTGCGCGCCGCCTCGTTGGCACGGACGGCAAGTTTTACCTTGTCCTCGAGACTCACTCCGGCGGGATCGGTCTCTATCTCCATCCACGGTTTGCCGACGCGCTCGCCAAGCGTCGAGGGAGAAGTTTCAGCGCCCGTACCTAATGCCGCCGCGAGGTCATCCGCCAGTTTCGTGCAAGTTCGGTCGGTTAATTCGTTGGTGTATGCGTATAAAGTACGCTCTCCGGCTATAACTCGAAGTCCCGCGCCGGAGTCGATGCCCATTTGCGCGCGCTCGATGCGATCATCCTCGATCTGCACCGCAGTAAGCGCACTGTGCTCGACAAACAAATCGGCCCAGTCACCGCCTTTGGCAAGGGCGGCTTTCAAAATTTTCGAGTGATTCAGGGCGTTGTTTTTCACGGTTTCCTCCGCACTTACTTTATAAGACTGATGTCACCAGGTTGCTCCATAGGACTACCCATCTTTTTTTTCCAATGAGGACATTTAAACCCGGATTTTGCGATTGGAATTACCGCACTTCTGCAATAATAGTGTAACC
>CAZDAF010000061.1:2261-13260 GCA_964503115.1 uncultured bacterium | reverse complement strand
TTTTGTTCATGATTCTGTTTGGTGGATTGGGGCTCAAAAGGATTATGGCAATCTGATCAACGAATTTGATGGTGTGGTTGATGATGTGCGTATCTACAACAGAGCCTTAGGACAATCTGAAATTACTGAGTTATACAATTTTAATCCCGTCCCTGTCCCTGGTGCTTTTTTGCTTGGTAGTCTTGGTTTGGCTTTTTCCGGTTGGAAGCTGCGCAGGCGCAGAGCGACATAAATTCGTCGTGCGTGATGCGTAATGCCTCGTGAGAGTAAGAAATGTGGTGTTTACAGTCCTTCCTAACAGGGGGCTGACATCAAAGAAACGCCTAACGCAATACGATATAAGCGATACGAAACAGCCAGTTGGTTACGGAGACACAGACCGATTTGAATCATTGTTACTGAATGGGATTTTGTATTTCGTTTCTGTTGCGAAAACGCAATTTTTCATTCCCGCGAAGGGGCTTGTTGCTAAAGTTGAGATGGCTTCGTCGCTTCGCTCGTCGCAATGACGAGAAGTGCGTTTCCGTGTCATTGCGAGCGATTCGAAGAATCGCGCGGCAATCTCAATTGTTACGATAAGACTTCTTGAACACGCCCGAAGGTGGGAATCCAGTTTTTTCGCTCTGGACCCCTGCCTTCGCAGGGGTGACAGCATGAGTCTATGTTTTCCGCATCAGAGACTATATAGCCATCGGCTCATGAATGGACCGTTCGGGCAAATACAAAGGGCTGCGAGCTTTCGGCTTGTGGCCCTATTGTTCCAGATCACTTAAAACATTTTGAATCAGTGGTTCGAGCTTGGGGATACGTTCGTTGACGGTTTTCCAGACGATCTCCATATCGACGCCGAAGTAAAAGTGAATCAACTTATCTCGCATACCGGCCATATCCGACCATGGAATCTCGGGATATTTTTCCCTGATGGATGGCGGTATCTGCTTAACCGCTTCACCCACAATTTCAAGCTCTCTGACGACAGCGCTTGTTGTCTTTCTATCGTTTATAAATTCATCGTAAGAAAGTCCCTCAAGGAACTGGCGGACATTGTGGAAGGCCTGAAGGATATCACTCAAATAAACGTAATAGGCTCGTTTCATATATAAATGACCTCGTTCAGTATTGCGTCCTGAAATTCGGGCCGCACAGCCTTCTTAGAAACCAGATCGATTTTAGCCCCCGTCTGTTCTGACAGGTATCTTTCCAAAGCCACGAAATCAAGCAAATCCACTCCTTGAGAGAATTCCACCAGAACATCGACATCGCTCGACCTGCGAGCTGTTCCATTGATGATCGATCCAAAAATTCCTATCCGTTTGACTTTGAATTTGCGGCTGAGAGTTGGCTTTAGCTTCTTGATATTCTCCTGCAATACACTCAGATTCCAGCTTTTATTTGATGTTTTCATTTTACGATTCATTCTATATCCTTATTTATCTTTTTAACACGTTATTCCGATTATCTGATGTATTGATCCGCGCCGCTGGTTTTGCGGATTTCGGAATTGGGCGGCGGCGTCATGAGGATCGCTTCGATCTTCGGGAGCTTTTCGATCAGGGCCAGGCCCTTTTCGGGCCCCATAACGCTGATCGACGTCGCCAGGGCGTCGGCGTCCGTGGCGTTCTCGGCGATAATCGTCACGCTGGAGAGGCCCTCGACGCTCGTGCCGGTCTGGCGGTTCATGATATGGCTGTAGCGTTTGCCGTCGATCATAGCGAATTGCTGGTAATCGCCGCTCGTGGCGACCGCGGTGTTGGTGACGGTTAAGGTTAAGACGAGCCCGCCGCCGCTCAACCCCTCGACGGCGGAATTCGGATCCTGCAAGCCGATGCGCCAGTCATCCCGGCCTTCCGGGGGGGCGCCGAAGCATCGAACATCGCCGCCGATATCGACCATGACGCCGACCGCGCCGCATCGACGGGCGGCCTCGACGGCTTTATCGACGGCGTAGCCCTTGGCAATCCCGCCCAGGTCGATACGCATCCCATCCACCGCGAATCGTACGGTGCGGTTCGCATCCTCCAATATCAGTTTCTCGAAGCCGACCTTTGCTTTGGCTTGTTCGATTTGCTCCTGAGTGGGGGCGACGTGTTCCTTTTTGGTTGTGTGGAACATATCGACCAGGGGCCCGACCGTGATATCGAACGCTCCGTCGGTGAGCCGGCTGAATTCCAGGCTTTTTTGGAGCACTTCATAGGTGGCTTCGCTCACCCGGACGGCTCGTTGGGCGGCTTCCTTATTGACCCGGCTGATTTCGGAATCGTCTATGTAGTCGCTCATCAGCTCGTCCACCTTGCGAATCTCGGCAAGGCCGGCCTCGACGCATTTGTCGCCGGTCGCCGCATCTTTCGCGACGGCTACGACGCGGGCGAATGTACCCATGGCGAGCTGGTAGCCGCTATCGGCCTTGATCCGCTTCTTCCCGGCGAAGCAAAGGTACGACACCGTGGCCAGAGAAAGGCAAAAAAGGATAGCCACTATCCGCCCGATTTTCCTGTTCATAAAACTCTTTCCGACAATCAATAGAAATTCACCTAAGATCCATTTATAATGCCCCTATGAATAAATGCCAAGTGAAAATATTAAATGAGCGTATCGAACGGGAATTTTTACCCTTCGTTCGCCGGCCGGGCCGGTATATCGGCGGCGAGATCAACCAGGTCAAGAAAGACTTAGCGCCGTGCGAGCTAACCGTCGCTTTGTGCTTTCCCGACGTGTATGAAGTCGCTATGTCAAACACGGGACTGGCGATCCTTTACGATTGCCTGAACACGCTTGACGGCGTCGCCGCCGAGCGGGTTTTCGCCCCGTGGCTCGATGCAGAGGAGGTTCTTCGCGAGAAAAAGATTCCCTTATTCAGCCTGGAATCCAGGGTATCGGTGAAGAGCTTTGATATCGTCGGATTCAGCCTGACGAACGAGCTATGCTATACCAACGTGCTCAATATGCTGGACCTGGCCGGCGTGAATGTCCGAAGCTCTGACCGCGGCGAGGGCGATCCGTTGGTCATTGCCGGCGGCGGGATGGCCAACTGTTGCGAGCCGGTAGCTGCATTTATCGACATGTTCGTCTTGGGTGAAGGCGAGGAGGCCTTGGTCGAACTGGCGGAATTGGTTAAGGCTCAAAAGCAAGCCGGGGCGACGAAAAAAGAAACGCTATCCCTCATTTCGGAGAAATTTGACTGGGCCTATGTCCCCGAATTTCATACGGGCAAAAAGCTGCAAAATGCCGTGGTCCGGGATTTCGAGAATGCCCCGGTGCCGCTTCAACCGATTGTGCCCTTTGTCCAGGCGGTGCACGAGCGGGTCAGTGTCGAGATCATGCGCGGCTGTCCGGGACGGTGCCGGTTTTGCCAGGCCAGTTTTTGCCGGAGACCGATTCGCTATCGCAGCGTCGAGACAATCATCGAGATCGCCAAAGTATCCTATCATTCGACGGGCTTCGAGACGGTTAGCCTGTTGAGTCTGTCGAGCGCCGATTACCCGAATCTCGAAGAATTAGTGGCCGGCCTGCACGATTATTTTCACGACAAGCACGTCGGCCTCTCATTGCCGAGCCTGCGTGTCGATCAGCAGTTGAAGTTGCTACCCAAACTCCTGACCTCCGTACGAAAAGGCGGTTTGACCATCGCCGTCGAGGCCGCCAGCGAGCGATTGAGACAGATCGTCAACAAGCCGCTCAAAGACGAAGATTTATTCGCAGCGGTCGAAGCGGCGTACCGGGCCGGCTGGCAAAAGCTCAAACTTTACTTCATGGTCGGCTTGCCCGGCGAGACTTTGGATGACGTCGCACGCATCGTCCAGCTTTCATACGATTTGGCGAAACTGCGAAAAAAAGTGGACGGAAAAACGGGCCAGATCAACGTCGCGATAAGCTGGTTCGTCCCCAAGCCGCACACGCCGTTCGGCTGGCTGGGCCAGAAGCCGAAGTCCTATTTCCAGGAGGCCCGGCCGTTGATCCTTGATGAGAAGCGAAGGCTGCGCGCCAAATTCCTGAAATTCAAATTCCACAACATCGAACGGAGCATCCTGGAATCGGCCATCGGTCGGGGCGACCAGCGCCTGGGCGACGTCATCGAAGCCGCCTGGCGGGCCGGCGCAAAATTCGACCTCTGGGACGAATGTTTCGATTTCACGATATGGCAACAAGCCTTTGAAAATTCCGATCTGGACTCCGACCAACTAGCGCAAAGACAATTTGAAACTGAGGACACTCTCCCCTGGGACCACTTAGGCGGTCCGGACAGAGAGTATCTACTGGGGCATCTTAAAGAGGCAAGCAAGAGTATTGAGAGTTGAATAGCGGTTTCTTAAGCGGCATATCGGTCTTTTCCACAATATTTGGAGGTATCATGTTCTGAATGACGAAAGTACTTATATAGGCGGTTATGGTTCTATTTAGGACACTAACGATATTCTTAGATTTGTACGCGTGCACCGCCCATAGTCAAATGGGAAATCTCGATGGGTACAAAACCTTTTGCAATCTAAGGTGAATCGCATGATAAGAAGATTTTTAATCGTGAGGATTTGTCTCGTTCTGTTTTTCGGAGCGCCGGGTTTTTGTTTTGGTGAAACATCCGGAAAGTCTATTGAGACAGATGACACCCATCGCTATCTGAGTCTTGAAAGAATCTTTACAAACGACGAATTCAAAGTCGAAGTTTTCGGCCCCGCCCGCTGGCTGGAAGACGGGTCCGGCTACACAACATTAGAAGATTCGCCGGCTTCTGAAGAAAGCGAGCCTTCTACAGACGGCGAGGAATCCGAGGAAGAAAAACCGAAAGATATTGTTCGATACGATCCCGAGAGCGGCGAGCGGAGCATCCTCGTTCCGTCCAAACGATTGACACCGAAGGGCGAATCAAAGCCGCTGACGATTGAAGATTATCGTTGGTCGAAGGATGGCAAGAAGCTTCTGGTCTTCACAAACACTCAGCGGGTATGGCGCAGGAATACGCGCGGCGATTACTGGGTGCTCGATTTGACGAGTTGGGACCTTCAAAAACTCGGCGGCGATGCAGAGCCGGCAACCATGATGTTCACAAAATTTTCGCCGGACGGCAGCCGGATCGCCTACGTACAGAAGAGGAATATATACGTACAGAACCTCGAAGATCTTCAAATTTTGCAACTCACGGAGGACGGCTCGGATACCCTCATTAACGGCACGTCGGACTGGGTTTATGAAGAAGAGTTTTCTCTACGGGATGGTTTTCGCTGGAGCCCGAACGGGAAACATATTGCCTACTGGCAATTCAACACAGAGGGCGTAAAGGACTTTCATCTGATCGATTACACGAAGTCGCTCTATCCTGAAATAAGCACTTTCAAGTATCCCAAAGTGGGAGAAACAAACTCGGCCTGTCGAGTCGGTGTGGTGCGTTCTCGCGGCGGTGAGACTCGATGGTTCAAGGTATCCGATGATCCGCGCAAGCATTACATCCCTCGAATGGAATGGGCCGAAAATTCAAAGACAATTATTTTGCAACGTCTTAATCGCCTTCAAAATAAAAATGATGTTATGTCGGGCAATATCCGTCACGGGCGACTGCGCACCATCCTGACCGAACAAGACGACGCGTGGATTGATGTTCGAGAGGACATGATATGGCTGGACGGCGGCACACGTTTCACCTGGCTCAGTGAACGCGATGGCTGGCGACATGTGTACCTCATTTCGCGCTCCGGCAGGAAGGTGAAGCTCCTGACTCGCGGCGAGTACGACGTGATTGATGTTTTAAGCGTTGATGAGGATAAGGGTTGGATGTACTTCACGGCCTCTCCGGAGAATCCGACGCAGCGATACCTTTATCGAGTGCCTCTTGACGGCAGGGGCGGCTTCGAGCGGCTCACGCCGGAGGATCAGGAGGGCACGCATCAATACAAGCTTTCACCCGATTCAAAGTGGGCGATCCATACCTATTCTTCGATGGATGAGCCGCCCGTGATCGATCTGGTTCGCTTGCCGAGTCATGCGCGGGTGCGCATGCTCGAAGATAACTCAACGCTTCACAAAACAATCGATGCGCTCAAAAAACATCCGACCGAGTTCTTCCGCATAGACATTGCGAACGGCGTTTTGCTTGACGGCTGGTGCATCAAGCCCCCCGATTTTGATCCTCGGAAGAAATATCCTTTGTTTTTTTACGTCTATGGCGAGCCGGCCGGGCAGACGGTTCTTGATCGGTGGGGAGGAGAAAAATATCTTTGGCATTTGATGCTGGCCCAGCAAGGCTATCTCGTGGTCAGCGTGGACAACCGGGGGACGCCGGCGCCGCGCGGCCGGGCATGGCGAAAGTGCGTCTATCGTCAGATTGGTATTCTGGCCTCGGCCGACCAGGCCTCCGCGACACGGGCGATCGTGAAGAATTGGCCTTATGTGGATCCGGAACGAATAGGCATCTGGGGCTGGAGCGGCGGCGGGTCGATGAGCCTGAATGCGATTTTCAGATACCCCGATTTATATCGTACGGCGATGGCCATCGCTTTTGTCAGCAATCAACGGTTTTATGACACGATTTATCAAGAGCGGTATATGGGATTGCCGGGGGATAACGAGGAAGGCTATAAGAATGGCTCTCCCATAACTTTCGCCCATCAGCTTGAGGGAAATCTTCTCATTATCCACGGTACGAGCGATGACAATGTTCACTACCAGAGTTGTGAAGCTTTGATGAATGAACTCATCAAGCACAATAAGCATTTCACGATGATGGCGTATCCGGGGCGTTCGCATTCGATTAAAGAAGGCAAGAATACGAAGCGGCATCTTTTTGAGCTTTTGACGCGTTATCTAAAAGAGAATCTACCCGCCGGACCGAAGGCTGCTGGACGTAACGGTCCTGCAGATTGATTTTCCGCCGAAGGCCTTTCCGAGTGGCTCGCTCGTCAATAAATTGAGATTCGCAGACAACTCCCGTTGTCTGATCGCCGGCCTGTCGGAATGCCGATCAAAGATGTCAATATCTTTGACCGGTTTCGTTGTGTTTGCAAACCAGACCGGATAGAATCGCTGCAAAACACGATTCGATATTGAAATAAAGGAGTTTTTCATGAAAACACGATGCGGTGCTCGTAGTCGTCGGACGCACATCGTTTTGCTTCTTGGATACATGTTATCTACCTGTGTCTCTATCACGTACTCTCAATCGGATAATGCTGTAATCCGGTTGTCGGAAGATGTGACGGTGAGGAAACTGGCTGAAGGCGTCTGGCTGCATACGACGTATTTCGATCTTGCGAATTATAAGAATGTTCCGGCCAATGGACTGATTGTGATGGACGGTCAATGTGCCGTGATGATCGATCTGCCCTGGACGGATAAGCAGGCGGGCGTGCTGTTTGATTGGGTGGCTCGCGAGCATAAATCCGCGATTCGGAAGGTTGTGCCCACGCATTTTCATATCGATTGCGCCGGGGGGCTGGCCGAGGCGCATCGTCAGGGCGCGGAATCCTTCGCCCTTAGAAAGACCGTCGAGCTATTGAAAGAAGAGAGTAAGCCGGTGCCTCAGAATTGGTTTACTGAGCGAATATCCCTAAGTTGCGGGCGCTTGCGCGTCGAACTGGCTTTTTTAGGAGGCGGTCACACGGTTGATAATATCGTGGCGTGGATTCCGGGGAGGAAAATATTGTTTGCCGGCTGCCTGATTAAGTCGCTCAATGCAAGGAATATCGGCAACATCGAAGACGCCGACCTGAACGCTTATCCTATAACACTTAAGAAGGTCAAAGAAACATATCCTGACGCGAAGATCGTCGTCCCCGGTCACGGCCGGTCCGGCGGACTCGATCTGATCGATCATACGATCCGACTCTGTAATAATAGATAGAATGTAAGGTGTGCAACGAGTTGCACACCCTACGGTTTCGCTAAGATTTGATTTAATATGTGTGAATTGACTGTTCGACAATACGATGCCGCGGATCGGGACGATGTGATTGAGTTGTGGCGCCAATGTGGTCTGGTGGTTCCGCAGAACGATCCGGGACGGGACATCGAGAGGAAGCTCAAAGTGAATCCGGAGTGGTTCCTCGTGGGTGTACTCGAAGGCGATGTCGTCGCGGCGTGTATGGCGGGTTATGAAGGCCATCGGGGTTGGATCAACTATCTGACGGTTTCGCCTCAGTATCGGCGTCGAGGTTTCGCCGCGAGGCTCATGCACGAGGCCGAGCGTCTCTTGCTCCGAGCCGGCTGTCCGAAAATCAACCTTCAAATCAGGACATCCAATTCCGACGTCATTGAATTTTATAAGGCCATCGGGTATAGTATCGACGATGTCGTGAGTATGGGTAAACGCATCGAACACGATCGGTAGTCGGCGGAGTGAAATATTGATTTCATAGGTGGAGAAATCATGAACAGTCTGGATAGCTTTGATACTGAACGACTTCGTATGGAGCGGTTGAGGCAAGAGCATCGTGAGTTCATCCATCGCATGCATCAGGATGAGCGCGTTATGGCTCATCTCGGCGGTCCGCGGTCGCCGGAGCAGACGTCGGACTATGTGGAGCAAAATCTGACCCACTGGGAGCAATATGGATACGGGATATGGATACTCCGGGAGCGTGCGACCGGCTGCCCGGTCGGCCGGGGAGGGCTGCGCCATTTGGTGTTGGGAGAAAAAGACGAAGTAGAAGTGGCATACGGGCTGATGCCCGAATTCTGGAATAAGGGGCTGGCGACGGAATTTGTTAAGGCCGTGGTGCGAATCGCATTTTCTAAAATCGGGCTTTCGAGCCTGGCGTGTGTCACGCAACGGGAAAATATGGCGTCCCTGCGTGTCCTGAAGAAAACGGATTTCCATTTCGAGCGTGACGTTATCTATAAAGAAAGGCCGAGTTTGCTCTTTCGGCGGGGCATTACGCGAAAGCTGTCTCCGGGGAGCTGGACGGAAACGGAAGTGGTCGCGGAGGAAGTCTTCACCGAGGGCCAGATTCAGAGGGTTGAGGACCTGGCCTATGAGATATGGAACGAGCATTTCACGCCGATCATCGGCAAGGCCCAGGTGGATTATATGCTCGACAAGTTCCAGTCGGCCAAGGCCATCGCCGGGCAAATCGAACAGGGCTTTCAGTATTATCTGCTGAAGACGGATGAGGAGACGTTTGGCTACACGGGTATTCAACAGGAAGAAAATGAGCTTTTTCTGAGCAAGCTCTATATTAAATCCTCTCAGCGAGGAAAGGGCTACGGGCGAAAAGTCGTTCAATTTCTCGAAGCGATGGCAAGGGAGAAGGGCCTGGAAAAAATGACGTTGACCGTGAACAAGAATAATCTGGACACCATCAAGGCGTATGAAAAATTCGGTTTTGAGAACCTCGGGCCTATCGTTATGGACATCGACGGCGGCTTCGTCATGGACGATTATCAAATGGCGAAGCGGGTTGTCTAAGATAAGGTGATCAGAGTATCAAGAAATCAGGGAGTGGATATCAGGTTATCAGAGTATCAGGTGACTGGCAGTGCACAGGAATAACCTTCCTGGTAGCCTGATTTTCTGATAACCACATCCTGGTCATCTGATAAACTGATATCCTTTTTGTGATTCAAAAGGAATAATAATCAATGTCGTCTAAAGCAATGAGTCCAATCCAGAACATGTTTGCGGAAGTGCCCGCGACGTATGAGCTGGTGAATCATGTCTTGACGTTTGGTCTTGATATCATCTGGCGGAGGAAGGCCGCGCGAATCGCTGCGAAGGCCGGCGGTGCACAATGGGTCGATATGTGTACCGGGACCGGTGAGATGGCGGTGTATCTGAGCCGGCTGGCGCCGGAGGGGACGGAAATCTATGCGGTGGATTTTTGTGAGTCCATGATGGACAAGGCGCGCCGGAAACCGCACGCCGAGAGTATTCATTTTGTCGCCGCCGATATCACGGCCTTGCCGTTCGAGGATGAAACCTTCGATCTGGTTACCATGTCGTTTGCTACGCGAAATATTAACGTGAGCAAAGAAAAATTGATTCAAAGTTTCAGCGAGTATTATCGCGTTTTAAAACCGGGCGGGCGCTTCGTGAATCTGGAGACGAGCCGGCCGCCGTTTTGGCCGATTCGAAAAGGCTTCGATCTTCATATCAAGCTCTTCGTCGCGCAAATCGGGGGGCGTATCTCCGGCTGCCCGACCGCGTATGCCTATCTGGCGAAAACGATTGGCCGTTTTTATACCGCGGAAGCGTTGGCCGGGATAATGCAACAGGCCGGCTTTGATGAAGTGACGTTCAAGCGGCTTTTGTTCGGAGCGGCCGCCATTCATCAGGCGGTGAAATGTTAAAGTGGTTGATTTGAATGTGAACGATGAAGAATTTAACGTGCCCGAAATGTGAGACGTTGCTGAAAAAGACCGTGACCGAGAAAGGTATGCTGTGGCTCTGTGAAACATGCGCGGGGGTTGCGGTTAATGTGGCGGTGTTGCGGAGGTACATCGATGTTAAGGTGGTTAAAGAATTCTGGTTCAAAGCGACAAATGAAAGTCGGCCATCGGAGAAAAAGTGCCCGAGTTGTACGCAAACGTTGAAGGCGTTCACCGTCGGCGAATATAATCGAAAGGCCCAGCTCGATCTATGTAAAATGTGTCAGTTGATCTGGTTCGACCGGAATGAGCTGGAGATGTTTCAACGTGTTAAGACATGTGAACCGGACACAAAACCGCAAGTCGCGAGCCCCGGAGCGGGAATTCAAACTCCGTACGTTTATGAAAACGAAACGGTCGGGAGTATTGCGCATCTCTTTTTGGAGGCTTTGGGCGAGACGATTTACTGGTTTATGCGTCGGCTATAAATTCGAGGAATTGCTTCGCAAGGCTTTTTTTAATTAGATCCCTCGGCTTCGCTCGGGATGACAGGAATCTATTGAAACCATTATCGCGAAGCGATATCAAATAAAAAACGAAACTGTAGCAAGGAAAATTCCATCCTATTGAGGATTAACAATGAAAGTACAAGAGCTTTGTGAAGATATCCGTAAGTATTGCCGGGCCAATGCCGACGAGGCTGTGATTA
>CAZDAF010000061.1:0-2251 GCA_964503115.1 uncultured bacterium | reverse complement strand
AGAAATATTCGCGATATTTCAAGGAAGGATACGACGCTTACGGAGTTTCAAGGGAGAAGTTTGAAGAGAAAGTCGATTCACTTCTTACTGACAAACGCATTACGATGAAGCTGGTGCTGAGTGCCAGCAAACAGCTCATCAAAAGCGGAAAATATGAAGAGACCAGTTTTGCTATTCGTTTGCTGAGCGGATTTACTGAAGAATTTACGATGGCGACGTTCGAGGACGTCGGTAAGTGGTTCGAGATCGGTATCATCAATTGGGCGCATACGGATGTGCTGTGCGGTTTATTGATCCCGCCGTTTTTCGAGAAGGAGATCATATCGCTGGAGAGCCTCTCCGCTTGGCGCACGGCGAAAAACAAATTTCAACGGCGCGCCGTGCCGGTGGCGATGCTTCCGCTGCTCAAAACGACAAAGGATTATGCGCCCTTGTTTGCTCTTATCGATCCGCTGATGATGGATCGTGAACGCGTCGTGCATCAGGGATTGGGTTGGTTTCTGCGGGAGGCGTGGAAGCTCAAGAAAAAACCGACGGAAACCTTTTTACTCAAATGGAAAAACGACGCCGCTCGGGTGATCTTCCAATACGCGACGGAAAAGATGACGCCCGAACAGAAAAAACGTTTCAAGAGGGAGAAAAAGAAAGCATGAAATTAGAACAATTGTACGTTGCCGACAGGGACAAGTGGCGCCGGTGGCTTTCAGAGCATCATGCCACGGAAGCCGGGATATGGCTGATCTTCTATAAGAAGGAGACATCCAAACCGACGCTGCCCTACGATGATGCGGTTGAAGAGGCGTTGTGTTTCGGGTGGATCGACAGTATCATCAAGAAGATTGACGACGAGAGGTATGTTCGTAAATTCACACCCCGGAAGGATAAAAGCGTATGGTCGCAGCTTAATAAAAAGCGGGTCGATAAGATGATCAAGCAGGGGAGAATGACCGAGGCCGGGCTGGCGAAGATCAAAGCGGCCAAGAAAAACGGCTGCTGGAACCGGGGTGCCCGGCCGCAGGTATCATTTGAAGTTCCGCCGGAATTAGCCAAGGCCTTGGCTCGGAATAAAAAAGCAAAGGAGCATTTCGATCAGCATGCCCCGACGTATCGCCGGCAATATATTGGCTGGATCGTCACGGCCAAGCGGCCGGAGACGAAAGAGCGACGAATCGCCGAATCCATTGCATTGTTGGAAAAGGGTAAGAAACTCGGTATGAAATGATGACTGAAGATAATCTCGATCGCCCGTTGTATGTGTCCAGGAGATTATTCAGGAATCTCTGGCAGTCATGTCGGATCTATACCGACCGGATCGAGCTACAATCTTTCATCGGGCGGAAGGTGATTCGCGCCGAAGATATCATCAAAGTGGAGGTCCGGCCGCCATTGGTCATTGGCGACCTTTTCAGACGCAGGGGCTTTGCGGAAAGTTTCGCTCTGAAGCTGGATTTGGCGGATTTCTTCCGTCACGTAGCGATTCACCGTCGATCCGGCTGGACCAAGTACATCTGTTTTACCCCGGACGATCCGGATACGTTTGTCGGTGTGTGTAAATCGATCATGAAGAAGCGAGATTGAAAATTGGAGCAGGTCGATGACTGAGATTGATATACCGCATGTAGAGCAATCGTCTGAAATAGTCACAAAAAACGAAAACCGTAGCTCGTTTCGTCAGATCCCATGGACGCTCACACACGGTTGTATTGCACTGGGCGTACTCATTTTATTCCGTGCTGTTTTTCTTCTATTCCGCTTCATGGATCGAAGCGTGTCGATGTATGTGATTATGGGATTGTTATGGATATTGATGTTTTGCTGGATGATTGTTTTTCCGGTATGGGTTGCTCGGAGTCAAAAGACGCTGAGAAAACCTGTCGTGACTCGCGTATTGAAAGAATTTGGACTCGCCATCCCGATCGTCGTTTGTTTCATTATCGTTGAAGGACTCATTGTATCCGCTCTCCAGAAAGTCAACGGGGAAGTCGGAGAGGTCAGTTCCGCCTTTTCAAAATTGCCCGGCGCACCGCATGATATACGGCTTTATTTTCTACTTGTTCCCATGTTCACCCTGGGGCCCGTTGCTGAAGAATTATTCTTCCGGGGATTTTTGTATAACGCATTGCGACAACGGTTATCATTTTGGGCGGCAATCATTCTCCAGGCGCTTGTATTTACCCTTGTTCATTACCGTTGTCCATGGACACATTTCGTCGAGTTAATGACGGTTTTTATTGCCGGGGTTGTCTTAGCG